>CAIXFP010000613.1 GCA_903918705.1 uncultured Pseudomonadota bacterium | reverse complement strand
GTGGCTCATGGTCCAGTCCGTCAGGTAATAGTCGCCCTGCAGGGTCCGGGCCAGGTCGCGCAGCACCCAGGGGGCGCGATCCATGTCGGCCAGCTTCACGCGCAGGCCGGAGACGTCGTCGCCCAGGCGGTACATCTTCTGGGCGTCCTGGAGATGGATCAGGGCCAGGCCGGCGTCGTACTCGAACATGCCCATGCGGAAAATGCCCACCACGGTGAACTGTTTGATCCGCGGCAACATGCCGGCCGGAGTCACCACCCCCTGGGGCGCGATCAGCGCCACCTTGTCGCCGGGGACCGCGCCCAGGGACCGGGCCAGGTCGTAGCCGAGGATGATGCCGAATTCTCCGGGCTTGAGATTGCCGAGGGTGCCGCTGGACATCTTCTTCGCGAATTCCGCTACCTTGCCTTCTTCTTCCGGCAGTACTCCGCGTACCAGCGTGCCCTTGGTCTCGCTGCCCATGGCCAGCAGCGCCTGGCCGTTGACGTAGGGCGCCATGCCGCGCACTTCCGAGTTTTTCGCCACCTGGCCGGCGAGGCCGCGCCAGTCCGCCAGGTGATCGTTGGGGCCGGTGATCTCCAGGTGGGCGGCCACCCCAAGGATGCGGTTGCGCAACTCATCCTGGAAACCGTTCATGACAGAAAGCACCACGATCAGGGCCATCACGCCCAGGGCGATACCTGCCATGGACGACATGGAGATGAAGGAGATGAAATGGTTGCGGCGCTTGGCGCGGGTATAGCGCAGGCCGATGGCGAGTTCGTAGGGCAGCATGAGGGGGCGGAGTCTGCCACAGGCGGGAGAAGGGAGGTAGGGCGGTGGGATTCCTTCGTTTGTAAAACGGGGGAAACACTTCAACCCAAAACCTGTTTTGCCCAAATAGGCGTGTAGCGCCGGCGCCTCGCCGGCCTCGTACTTCTGATCAGACTCACGCAGCCGGCGAAAAGCCGGCGCTACATGTGAGCCGCCGCCGTAGGCATAGCGGCATGCGGCGGCGACCCAGCCATGCCGAGTTGACCGATGAAGCCGCCTTAGGGGCCGGCCACCCCGCTGAACACGGGTGGTAGACTGGCCGTGAACCACTGCGACAACCAAGGCGCGGCAGAGGCGGCCATAGGAATCGCCTCTGCATAAAACCAAAGGGAGGGGGTAACGATGGGCGGGTACTTCAGCTACTGGGGCAAGGCGGACGCGAACGATGCGGGCGAGCCGAAATGGCACCCGCTGGTTTGGCATTGTCTGGATGTGGCGGCGGTGGGGGACGCCTGGCTGAGCGCCCACCCGTTCGCCCTGGGCTGGCTGGCGCACTCGCTCGGCTTGCCGGAGTCCCTGGTCAGGCAACTCGTGCCTTTCATGCTGGCGCTGCACGACGTGGGCAAATTCGCCGACAGTTTCCAGGGCCAGGCCGGGGACCTGCAACGCCATCTCCAAGGCCGCTCCAGCAACAAGCCCTACGTGGAACGCCATGACAAGCTGGGCTACGTGTTGTTCGCCGAAGACTTGTTCGAGTTGGCCGGGCAGGAAGGCTGGCTGGACCGACTGGGTCTCGACGGCGACACCTGGCTGGAATTGGGCGCCGCATCCGCTTGCCATCATGGCAAGCCCACTGCCCTGTTGACTCGCGGCAAGCTGAAGCTGGCATTCCGGGACGAGGATAGATCGGCCGTGCGGGAATTCGCGACGGCGATGGCCGGCCTGTTCCTGGTTCCCGGTGACGGCGTCAACCCGGCCAGGGTCGGCGAGCGGTCGGCGAAGGAGGCGTCCTGGTTCATTGCCGGCCTGGCGATACTGGCCGACTGGGTGGGATCGGGTGGCTTTCCCTATCGGCCCGAGGCCGTTCCTCTCGCCGGTTACTGGGAAGAAGCGTGTCGCCACGCGGATACCCTCATCGCCAAGTGGGGGCTGCTGCCGGCGCCTGTCGCGGCCCGGGCCGGCATGGCCCAACTCTTTCCGGCAATTCGGCGGCCCAGTCCGTTGCAAGCGCTGGCCGACCACATCGAGTTGGGGACGGGGCCACAGCTTTTCGTCCTCGAAGACGTAACCGGTGCCGGCAAAACGGAAGCCGCGCTGACCCTGGCCCATCGCTTGATGGCCCGGGGGTTGGCCGACGGGCTCTATGTCGCGTTGCCCACCATGGCGACCGCCAACGGCATGTTTCCACGCATGCGGGGCTGTGCCGGTCGCTTCTACGAGGCGGGTGCCCGGCCTTCGCTCATCCTTGCCCACGGCGCGCGTGACCTGTTGCCCCAGTTCCGCGCTTCGATCGGCGAGGAAGGGGCGGCGGAGCCGGTCCTGGACGACGAGGAAGAACCGGCCACGGTTCGGTGCAACGCCTGGCTGGCGGACAACCGCAAGAAGGCCATGCTGGCGGACCTTGGGGTGGGCACCGTGGACCAGGCCTTGCTGGCGGTACTCCATTCCCGTCACCAATCCCTGCGCTTGCTGGGCCTCGCCCGGCGCGTGCTGATCGTGGACGAGGTACATGCCTATGACGCCTACATGGCTCGCGTGCTGCGCATCCTGTTGCGCTTCCATGCCGCCCTGGGCGGCAGCGCCATCCTCCTGTCCGCCACCTTGACCGAGTCCGCCCGCAACGAATTCCTGGGCGACTTTGCCCGCGGCTTGGGCAGGACCAGCGGCCCGGCCGACCAGACCGCCTATCCGTTGCTCAGCCATTGGCATGCCGCACTGGATCGCCCACGGGAAGTTCCGGTGGCGACCCGGCCGGAAGTTGCCCGTCGCGTGCAGGTGGATTTGCTCCACGAGGAGGCGCAAGCCGAGCGTCGTTTGCTGGACGTGGCCCTGGCCGGGGGCTGTGCCGCCTGGGTGCGCAATACCGTCGCCGATGCCGTCCGCAGCTACGAGAGCCTGGCAGCCCGGCCCGAATTGGCAGGGCGGGTGTTGCTGTTCCACGCCCGTTTTGCCCTGGGCGATCGTCTCGACATCGAAAGCGCCGTGCTCGACCGGTTCGGCAAGGGCCGCGCCGGGGCGCCGGTGGATCGGGCGGGCTGGATTCTGGTGGCGACCCAGGTCATCGAGCAATCCCTGGACGTGGATCTGGACTATCTGGTCAGCGATCTGGCCCCGGTGGATTTGCTCATCCAGCGCGCCGGCCGGGTGCATCGCCACCCCCGCGGGATGGACGGGCGCTTGTTGGCCGACGGGGGAACGGACCAGCGCGGCCCCACCCGCCTGGGCATCCTGAGTCCGGAACCCCTCGATGCGCCTACGGCGGACTGGTTCACCCGTCTGTTCCCGAAGGCCGGCAGGGTCTACCCCCACCACGGCCAGCTGTGGCGCACCGCCCGTCTGTTCCGCTCCGGCATGCGGTCCGGCTGGCAGATGCCGGACGATGCCCGCGGCCTGATCGAAGCGGTGTTCGGCATTGATGGCGAGCCTTACCCGGAGACCCTGGAGCACGCCAGTCAGGAAGCAGAAGGCAGCCAGTTCGCCGACGCTGCCCTGGCAGTGAGTAACGCCCTGGACGTGACAATGGGGTACCGGGGCGACCCCCATGACCTTTGGCTGGACGAGGTCTTGACCCCCACCCGGCTGGGCGAGGCCAGCAGCAACGTGTTGCTGTTGAAGCAGACGGCTAACGGGATCGAGCCCTGGTATGGCGGAGAAACCCGTGAGGCACGGCATATGAGCCAGATCGGCGTGGCTGCCCGACTGATCCGGGAAAGCCTGGCGCCCGAGGACATGACCGCCCAGGCCTGGGCGGGCTACTGCGCGGACCTGCCCAAGTTCGCGCTGCCCCTGGTGCTGCGCGAACAGGCCGGGGAGTGGCGGGGTTGGGCACTGGATGGCAAGGGAGGGAAGCGGTTATGGCATTACGACCCGTTGAGGGGGCTGCAGGAGGTAGAGGAAAGAGGCGGTGGGTTTGCCACCGCCTCGGCCCCGCAAGCGAAGCGGGGAGCGCATACACAGTGAGGACGGCATTTCAAGTCCTACCGGTTCATCCCCAGGAAGGGGGAACGCGGATATTATAGCGGTGTTCGTATTTTTTTTGGCTTTACAAGCCCTACCATCTGCTGTGCTATGCTTCCGCCTGTCTACTTGTGTCGGTCGGGTGTTCAGAATGTGGATTTCACTGCGGCTTAGGTTGCGCAAATGGTTTTACCTGAGGTTGGAAGCTCGTCTGGAGAACATTGGGAGACTGTTGAAGTGACAAACCTGAATCTGATTGACGACCCCTGGTTGCCCGTGCGCGGCCGGGAAGGTGAAGTCGAATACATCGCCCCGGCCCAGGTCGCGGCCGATGGCGGCCGGCGCTATCACGCCCTGGCGGCGCCACGGGCGGATTACAACGGCGCATTGGTGCAGTTCCTGGTCGGCCTGCTCCAGACCGCCTGCGCGCCCGCGGACGAGAAGGCCTGGCAGGCGCTCTGGGAGGCGCCGCCCACGGTGGCGGAACTGGACACTGCCTTCCGGCGTTACGCCAACGCCTTCCGCCTTGGGGGCGATGGGCCGCGTTTCCTGCAGGACCTCACCTTGCGGGACGGTGAGGCCAAGCCCATCGCCGCCTTGCTGCTGGATGCGCCGGGGGAACAGACGACGCGCCGGAATCAGGACCATTTCATCAAGCGGGACACGGTGGCGGGCCTGTGCCCCCGGTGCGCGGCCACCGCCCTGTTCTGCCTGCAGACCAATGCACCCAGCGGCGGCCAGGGCCACCGCGTCGGCCTGCGCGGTGGCGGACCGCTGACCACCCTGCTCGTCCCCAGAGCGGGTGCCGCCACGGGCCTGTGGCATACCCTATGGCTCAATGTCCTGCCTGCCGGGGCGTTTCAGCCGGAGCCCGGCCAGGAGGGTGCGGCGGCCATATTCCCCTGGCTCGCGCCTACCCGCACCAGCGAGAAGAACCAGAAAGTCACGCCGCAACAGGCCCATCCCCTGCAGATGTTCTGGGGTATGCCGCGCCGCATCCGCCTTGACCTGGACAATGTCACGACGGGCAGTTGCGACCTGTGCGGCGTGGAGTCGACCGAACTGCTGACCCAGTACGCCACCCGTAACTTCGGCGTCAGCTACGAAGGCTGGCTGCACGTACTCACCCCCCATTCCCGGGAAGCCGCCGACAAGCCGCTCCTCCCCGCCCATGGCCAGCCCGGTGGCATTGGTTTTCGCCACTGGGCCGGCATCGTGGTGGCCGATGACGAGGGGCGCGGCAAGGGCCGTTTCCCCGCCCGGGTGGTGGCCCATGCAGCCCAATCCATGGCGCGGCGGCGCATTCCCGCGGACGTCCTCGCCTTCGGCTACGACATGGACAACATGAAGGCCCGCGCCTGGGTGGAATCCCACCTGCCGCTGTTCCTGGCTGAAGAGAGCCGGCAGGAGGAGTTCGAGGAGATTTCTCGGCAGTTCGTCCACGCCGCCAACGAGGCCTTCGTTTACCTGCGCAGCATGGTGAAGGGCGCGCTGTTCGGCGAACCCGTCGACCACCAGGGCAAGGTGAAATGGGACTTCCCGCCCCACGTCAGCATCGACACCGCCTTCTTCGACACGCTGGCCGGCACTTACTGGCGCCAGGGCGAGCCGCTGTTCCTGGCCCGGTTGCGGGCCTTGCTGGCGTATCCGGCGGATGAGGCGGGCGACGAGTCCTGCAAGGAAAGCTGGCTCAAGGACCTGGTGGGTTTGTGCCTGCGCCTGTTCGACCAGGCGGTCGGCGGCGTCGAGGAGGCGGACAGCCGGGTCAAGGCGGTGGTGTACGCGCGTCGGCAGTTGGGCGGCATGCTCCACGGCAATCCGCTGCGCAAGCTCATGTATCTGCCCGAACATGCGGGCAAGGAGGCAAAAGTGAAAGGAGGCAAACGTGGCTGAAATTCAAGGCAAGACCCCATCCCTGTTCAGTGCCGATGGGTCCATGGGACAGGCGGTACTGGAGTGGTGGAAACGCATGCAGGGCTTGACGGGGGAAAACCTGAACGCCCTGGAAACGGCATCACCGCAACCTGGCGTCACCGGCGAACGGGCCGAATTGAAGCGGGCGGAGAGCTTGGCGGAAACGGTGTTCACCCCCGCCTACCAGCGCCTGCGCCTGGCGCTGCTGAAGACTCCGGCCAGCCGGCCCACGACCCCGGCCGAGGAGGCCGCGGTTGCCGCCCTGGCGCGGGTGCTGGTGCGGGTGAAGGCAGCCGAGACGGCCAAGTCGTTCCCGCGTCGTATGGGCGAACCCGGGGAGGAGGGCGGCGACAAACCCCGGGTCAGCGAGCTTCGCTTCAAGCGCCTATTGCGAAGCGACAACCCCGCTGACCTGGCCGACGTCCTGATCCGCCTGCTGCCCATGCTGGAGCACCGCGCAAACCCTCTGGAACTGGCCGAGGCCATCTGGTTCTGGAACGAAATGACCCGCAAACGCTGGGCGGATGCCTATTTCCAGGCACTGCTCGGTTAATCCACCTTATTGAAGGGAGACCCCACCATGACCCAATTCGTGCAACTGCATCTGCTGGCTTCCTATCCCCCCGCCAATCCCAACCGGGACGATGCCGGCAAACCCAAGACCGCCATGATGGGCGGTGCCAACCGTCTGCGCATTTCGTCCCAGAGCCTGAAAAGGGCTTGGCGGACTTCCACCGTGTTCAGCGACGCCCTGGCCGGCCATCTCGGCACCCGCACCAAGCGCATGGGCAGCGAGATCGCGAAGCAACTCGTGGAGCGCGGCGTCGCGGAAGACCGGGCCAAGGCGCTGGCGGGCCAGGTGGCCGGCGAGTTCGGCAAACTGAAGAAGGATTCCGTGGAGATCGAGCAGCTTTGCCACTTCACGCCGGAAGAGGACACGGCCATCGCCGCCCTGGTGGGTACCCTGGCCACGGGGGGCGAGGCCACGGCGGACGATCTGGCGGCCCTCGTGCAGACCCGGCACAAGGCGGCCGATGTGGCCATGTTCGGCCGCATGCTGGCGGCCAAGCCGGAGAAGAACACCGAGGCGGCGGTCCAGGTGGCCAATGCCATTACCGTCCACGCCGTGACCCTTGAAGACGACTTCTTCACTGCCGTGGACGACCTCAACACCCGCGACGACACGGGAGCCGGGCACATGGGTGAAACCCCCTTCGCCGCCGGCCTGTTCTACCTCTATCTCTGCATCGACACCGGCCTCTTGCTGGAAAACCTCCAGGGTGACCGCGTCCTGGCCGCCAAGGCCCTGCGCGCCCTGCTGGAAGCCGCCGCCACCGTCGCCCCTTCCGGCATGCAAAACCGCTTCGGCAACCGGGTGCGCGCCTCCTACATCCGCGCCGAACGCGGCAGCCAGCAGCCCCGCTCCCTCTCGGTGGCCTTCCTCAAGCCGGTTCGCGGCCAGGACATGCTGACCGACGCCATCAAGGCACTGGAGACGACGGCGGACGCTATGGACCGGGCTTACGGCGCCTGCGTGGATGACAAGGCGCGCATGGTGGTCGGGGGCGACGGTTCCCTGGCGGAACTCCAGACCTTCGTCGCCGAGGCCTGCCATGGCTGAGGCCGCGCGAGACTACCTGCTGTTCCGGCTCTATGCCGGCCTGGCGAGTTGGGGCGACATCGCCGTCGGCGAGGTACGTCCTAGCTTCGAGCGTCCGTCCAAGTCCGCGTTGGTGGGCCTGCTTGCCGCGGCCCTGGGCGTACGTCGGCATGAGGAAGAAGCACAGCGGCGGCTGGCCGAGGATTACGGCTTTGCCGTCGAGGTATGCCGATTCGGCCAGCCCCTGCGCGATTACCACACCGTACAGCGGCCACCGCAACGCAAGGGCGCCGACTACCGCAGCCGGCGCGAGGAATTGACGGCCCTGCCCCGGGAATCCCTGGCCACCACTCTGTCCTATCGGGACTACTGGCAGGATGCGTTGTACACCGCCTGCTTCTGGGCCAAGGCGGAAACTCCCGCCTATTCCCTGGCGGCGCTCGCCGACGCGCTGCGCCGGCCCCGGTTCACCCTCTACCTCGGGCGCAAGAGCTGTCCGCCGGCCCTGCCGCTGCATCCGCAGATCGTCACCCGAGCCAGCCTCGGCGCCGCCTTTGCTGCCGCGCGCTTCCCCGATGGCCGCTGGCTGGCCGACCTCGATCCCGCGGACGGCGTGCGCTACAGCGAAGAAAGCCGGGGTGGTGAGGAACTGCGTCTGGTCCGACGTGACCAGCCGGCATCCCGTCGCCGCTGGCAATTCGCCGATCGGGTCGAATACCGCCAGTCCTTGCCGCTGCCGGAGGTACGGTCATGAGCCAACGCTATTTCAGCCGCATCCGCCTCAAGGCCGAAACCCCCGACCTCAAGGCCCTCGCCAGCTTGGCCACCAGCGACCTGTATCGGGAGCATCGCCTGGTCTGGAGCTTCTTCCCCGGCGAACCGAATCTCGACCGGGATTTCATCTATCGTCGGGAAGCTGGCCTGCGCCTCCAGGACGGCGATGACCGTCAACGCCTGGGTTTCTATCTGGTGTCCCGGCGTCCGCCCCAGCCTGACGCCGCCCTCTGGGAGACGGATACCCGGGATTACGCGCCGCAAATCGACGTCGGTGACCTGCTGGAATTTTCCCTGCGCGCCAATCCGGTGAGCCGCAGCCGCAAGCCCCGCAGCGAGGCCGGGCTGGACGCCTATGAACGAAGCCGCGTCGACCAGGGCAAACTCCTTCCCAAGGATCCGCGCCGGCGCAAGCGCGACGACGTCATGAAACTGACCGTGCAGCACCTCCAGCGCACCTTCGGACCGGCCTGGAAGGAGCAGTTCGACCGGGTGGAACTGGCCAACGAAGCTGGCCGATCATGGCTGGAGGGGCAAGGCCGGCGCCTGGGGTTCGGCCTCGAAGAAGCATCCGTCACCGCCTACAGCTACGACAGCTTCGCCCCGCGCTCAGGCGAGACCGTCGAGGTCGGGCGCATGGACTTCACCGGCCTGCTTCGGGTGGCCGATCCGGGGAAATTCGTCGAAGCCCTGTACACCGGCATCGGCCCCGCCAAAGCCTTCGGCTGCGGCCTGTTGCTCGTGCGCCGAGTCTGAGCTTACGATTGGTGTGTATAAATGTTACACACCAGGAGAGCGCCATGTCGCATCGCATCAATGTCATTCTGGACGACGAGGTTTGGGAGCAATTTCAGGCAGTTCCTGCCGGCGAGCGGAGTCGGCTCATCAATGACAGCGTTTCACAAGAGCTGTTGCGCCGCCGCCGGGTAGCCGCCATCGAAGCGATGGAACGATTACGCGCCACGGGGTCGCATTGCGGGGTCTCCAGCGAAGAATTGCTGCGGCAAGACCGGGAGAGCCACTGATGCCGCTTTACGTGCCGGATGCGTCCGTCCTATTGAAATGGGTCTTGCCTGCCTCGGGTGAAAACCAGGTCGACCTTGCCCTGGCTTTGCTCGACGCCTACCGCAACGGCAAGGTCGATATGCTCTTGCCCGGTCTTTGGCAGTACGAAGTGGGCAATGTACTGGGCCTGCATTACCCGGACATCGCACGGGAACGGCTGGAAGCCCTGGTCCGCCTGAGCGTGCCGGAGGTAGCTCCCGGCCCGTCCACCCGTGCCCTGGCCTTGGAGTTGGTTGCAGCGCATCGCGTCAGTTTCCATGACGCCACCTACCATGCCCTGGCCCTGGACGCGGGCGGCGTATTCCTGACGGCGGATCGCCGCTACCACGGCAAAGCCGTCGCGCGCGGTGGCGTGACCTTGTTGAGTGAGTGGCGCGGGCCTTGACCGATATCCTCCCGCCCCCGCGCCCCATCCCCATCAAGGAGCGCCTCTCCATCCTCTACATCGAGCGCGGCGAACTCGACGTGCTCGACGGCGCCTTCGTCGTGGTGGACAAGAACGGCGTGCGCACCCACATCCCCGTGGGCGGCGTCGCCTGTCTCATGCTCGAACCGGGCACCCGTGTCTCCCATGCCGCCTGTGCCCTGGCCGCCCGGGTCGGCACCCTGCTGGTCTGGATCGGCGAGGCCGGCGTGCGCCTCTACTCGGCGGGCCAGCCCGGCGGCGCGCGTTCCGATCGCCTGCTCTACCAGGCCAAACTGGCCCTGGATGATGAACTGCGCCTCAAGGTCGTGCGCAAAATGTACGCCCTGCGCTTCGGCGAAGAGCCGCCGCAACGCCGCTCCGTGGAGCAACTGCGCGGCATCGAGGGCGCACGGGTACGCGAGATGTACAAGCGGCTCGCCCAGAAATACGGCGTGGAATGGAAGGCGCGCAACTACGACCCCAGCGAATGGGACGTCTCCGACCTGCCCAACCGCTGCCTCTCCTCCGCCACCGCCTCCCTCTACGGCGTCACCGAAGCCGCGGTGCTGGCGGCCGGCTACGCCCCTGCGGTGGGCTTCATCCACACCGGCAAGCCCCTCTCCTTCGTCTACGACGTGGCCGACGTCTACAAATTCGAGACCGTGGTGCCGGTGGCCTTTCAGGTGGCCGCGCGCCCGACCGGCAACCCGGAGCGGGAAGTCCGCCTGCGCTGCCGCGACATCTTCCGGGAAACCCGGTTGTTGGAGCGCATCGTCCCCGGCATCGAGGACATGCTCTCCGCCGGCGGCATCGAGCCGCCCCAGGCCGCGCCGGAACAGGTCGGCCCCGCCATCCACGACGACAAGCCGCTGGGCGATGTTGGTCATCGTGGTTGAAAACGTCCCCCCGCGCCTGCGCGGCCGCCTGGCCGTGTGGTTGCTGGAAATCCGCGCCGGGGTCTACGTGGGCAACTACTCCGCCAAGGTGCGCGGGCACATCTGGGAGCAGGTGGAAGCCGGCATCGGCGAAGGTAACGCCGTCATGGCCTGGCGCGCGAACAACGAAGCCGGCTTCGACTTCGTCACCCTGGGCAGCAACCGCCGCATCCCGGTGGAACTGGACGGCACCAAGCTCGTTTCCTTCCTGCCGGAGGAGGGTGAAATCCTTCGTGGAAATAGCGGCAACCGCCGGTAGAATCCGCGGGTGCCTGAAAGCTCTTTAACAACAGGCATTTAAAGTAAGTCCGTTCCCCGCGAGCGCGGGGATGAACCGCTGTTAACTTAGTTAGTTCTTCGGGAACTGTACCGTTCCCCGCGAGCGCGGGGATGAACC
>CAIXFP010000612.1 GCA_903918705.1 uncultured Pseudomonadota bacterium | reverse complement strand
GTGAGCGTTACCGGCCAGGATGACGCGGTTGTAGTGCCTGACGAACCCAGGATGCATCGTAAGTGGCTGTTTTATTGCCAGAGCTTTTAAGGCACGTTAAACGCGGGTTAGGCACCTCGTCGACAGCGAGGCTGTAGAGCGCGAATTGCGCCAGAACGTGGCGCTCCTGAAACGCGCCAAGCTGAAACAACCCGCCAACCCGGAAGATGTGGATTACCGGCATCCGCGCGGCCTCGACCGGGCGCTGTTCGCCCTCCTGATGACCGGCAGCTGGGTAAGTGCGCATCAGAACGTCATGATCTGTGGCCCGACCGGCGTCGGGAAAAACTTCTTGTATTGCACCCTGGCCAATCAGGCGTGTCGGCAGGGGCATTCGTGCTCTATGTGCGCTTGCCTCGGCTATTCCCGGCGCTGGCGATAGGGCGCGGTGATGGCAGCTATGCCAAGTCGCTGGCGCAGTTGGCGAAGACGGATGTCCTGGTCATCGACGGCTGGTCTCTCGCCCCCCTGACCGTGGAGGGCCGTCGGGATTAGCTGGAGATCCTCGATGACCGCCACTGGGTACGCTCGACCATCATCACCAGTCAGATGCAGGTGAAACATTGGCATGACACGATCGGCGCCCCCACGCTGGCCGACCGCCCGACAAATCCCCCTCTGCAACGGGGCAGAATACTTGATCCCGATGGGCCGGCCAGAGTAAAAATCACCCCCCCGCGTCGCTGCGCTCCGACTGTCCAGGTTCACGTGGAATGCCTGTCCAGATTGCGTGGAATACGCAGCGTGTACGCACTCTGCGCGCCCGGCTACTCCAGGAGCAGCGTGACCACGGTCTCCGCCGTTGACCTGTCGATGTCGAAGCGGACCTCGCAGTACTCGTTGATTTCACTCACCGCCGTGGGATCGTCGGCACAACTGCAGCCGGCCAGGATGCCGGTGTAGAACAACCCGGCCTTCACTAGCAGGCTGTCGGCCGATTCGGTCACGTTGAGTATCGTCGCGCTGAATTGCTCAGTATTGGCATTGCTGCTGTGGGACAAGCCCCGCTGCAAGGGCAGAAGATTGCCGTCCAGATGTTCGATCTCGTCCTTCAGTACCGTCCGGAATGCCGGAGTCTGCCAGGCCCGCAGGGCTTTGCTCAGTTGCATCATCGGCTAGCTCCCATGTTTCTCCATCACCATGCGATCGATCAGTTCCATGACCTCGCGGCTCGCATCTTCGGTTTCCCGCATGGCGCTGTACATGATCTGTTGCACGGCGGGGTCCTGCTCCCAGCCTCGACCGAGATAACTCAGCATCTTGTGGGCGCCGTTGTGGACTCGGGCGTGGGGGCCGGTGAGGGCGGCGTAGGCACGGGTGAAACCGAATTCGACGCGGCCTTCGTTCTCGTACCACTGGCCAAGGCGGCAATGGTGGTGGTCCACCGCCACCGCCTCGGTATAGGTCGTCTCGCCCCCGCTGTTCAGGGCCATGTAGGCGCGCTGTTTGTAGATGATGTGATCCACCTTCACCAGGGAGGCGAAGCTCATGTCGCGGGCGCGGGCGGCGCGGGCCTGGGTTTCCTGGGCGGAACTGGCGAAGTGGCCGAAGCGGCCTTCCATGTCGCCGATGACGTTGCGTGACATGGCGGCCATGTCGCGCATGGCAAGGGAGTCGTCGAGCATGCCTTGCGCCTCGGCGCTGAGGACTTCCATGACCCGGCCGATGGACTCGGAGGCCTTGCGGGTGTTTTCCGCCAG
>CAIXFP010000611.1 GCA_903918705.1 uncultured Pseudomonadota bacterium | reverse complement strand
TGACCGGTTTCTATTCCAACGGCGAGATCAGCCCTTTCCTGGAGACCACCGAGTGCAAGCTGCACAACCAGACCATGACCATCACCTGGCTGGGCGAGTCCGCGGCATGAAATCTGTAGGTTGGGCAAAGCGTAGCGTGCCCAACACTCTCGTCGCGACGTTGTGCACGCTTCTCTTTGCCCAACCTGTGCCTCGTGCGCGGGCATGACGAAATAACCTGACATGCACCGTCTCCTGGAACGCCAGATCAAGCGTGCCCTCGGCCTGGAGCCCGGGCAGTGGCCGCATCTGGCGGAAGCCATCAAGTCCCTGGCCGATCACTGCGCCGACACGGATGCCGATCTGGCCCGCGCCCTGTTCGGCCTGCCTACCCTGCTGGAACGGGTATCCGACGCCTATGCCCAGCAGGAACGCGATCTGGCTCTGATTCGGCGCAGCCTGGAGCTGTCCTCCGCGGAACTGTCCGATGTCAACGAAAAACTGCGCGGCGAAGCCCAGGCCAGCGCCCAGGCCCTGGCCGCCCTGCAGGGCGCCTTCGATGCCCTGCACGCCGGCGAAAACACCCAGGGCAGCGACCTTGTGGCCCTGGCCGGTCAGATCGCCGACCTCACCCGGGACCGCGAATCCATCCGCACCGCCCTGGCGAAGAGCGAGGAACGCTTCGATCTGGCCATGCGCGGCGCCAACGACGGCGTCTGGGACTGGGACATGGTGCGCAACACGGTGTATTTCTCGCCGCGCTGGAAGGCCATGCTCGGGCATGGCGTCGAAGAGATCGGCGGCAGCCTCGCGGAATGGTCGGACCGTGTTCATCCCGACGATCTGGCCCAGGCCATGGCGGACATCGAGGCCCACCTTTCCGGCCAAGCCGACAAGTTCGAGACCGTATTCCGCTTTCGCCACAGGGACGGCCATTACCTGTGGATCCTCTCCCGCGGCCAGGCCGTGTTCGACGCCCAGAGCAAGCCGCTGCGCATGGTGGGTACCCATACCGACGTGAGCGCCCAGAAGCACGCGGAAGCCGAGTTGATCCAGGCCAAGGAAGCGGCGGAAGCGGCGAGCCGTTCCAAGAGCGAGTTCCTGGCCAACATGAGCCACGAGATCCGCACCCCCATGAACGGCGTTCTGGGCATGCTCACCCTGGCGCTGGATACGCAGTTGAATCCGGAACAAGAGGAGTTTCTCGGCCTGGCGCGCTCGTCCGCCGATGCCCTGTTGCATATCCTCAACGACATCCTGGACTTCTCCAAGATCGAGGCCGGGCGCCTCGACGTGGACGCCGAGGCCTTCGATCTCGACGATCTGCTGCGGGAACTGGTGAGTCTGGAGTCGCCGCGCTGCCGCGAGAAGGGCTTGTCCCTGGAACTGGTGCTCGACCCCGCCTTGCCCACCACCTTGCTGGCCGACCCGGCGCGGGTGCGCCAGGTGCTGCTCAACCTGCTGGGCAACGCCATCAAGTTCACCCAGCATGGCGGCATCACCCTGGAGGCGCGGCGCCTGGGAGATCAGGCGCGCATCGCGGTACGCGACACCGGCATCGGCATCGCCCGCGAAAAGCAGCCCAGCGTGTTCGAGGCCTTCACCCAGGCGGACGGTTCCATCACCCGCCGTTTCGGCGGCACCGGGCTCGGCCTGACCATCTCCAACCGCCTGGTGCAACTCATGGGCGGCAGGATGGGGCTGTCCAGCGAACCGGGGCAGGGTAGCGAATTTTTTTTCCTCCTGCCGCTGGCATCGGCGCCGTCGACATCCGTCGCCGTGGTGTTTGCGGCACCGGGACGTGGCACCGTGCTGGACATCCTGCTGGCCGAGGACAACCCCATCAACCAGCGCCTCGCCATCGCCCTCCTCATGCGCGAGGGGCACCGCGTCATCCTGGCGGAAAATGGCCTGGAGACTCTGGCGAAGCTGGAACAGGCCCACTTCGATCTGGTGCTCATGGACATGCAGATGCCGGACATGGACGGATTGGAGGCCGCGCGGCGGATAAGAGCCCGGGAAATCCTGGAGGGCGGCCATCTACCCATCATCGCCCTTACCGCCAACGCCTATGCGGAAGACCGCGTGCGTTGCCTGGCGGCCGGCATGGACGGCTTCGTCAGCAAGCCGATCCGGCGCGAGGAGTTGCTGGCGACCATTGCCGCCGTGGTCAAGTAGGCTCATCGCTCGGCCATGATTCCGCAGGCCGCGTCGGCGTGGCCCTGAGCCGACGCGGCAGAGGATGGTCCCCGGCACGGTGAGCGTGACCGATAACGTGGTCTGGCGTAGCGGTAACGTGTCAGAGGCTATCGTTGCGCGCTATCTTGCGCGGCAGGGGCGCCCAGGCCTTGGCCAGCGGGCCGCGCTACAGAGCTAGCGATTCGCCGACCTTGGGCCACGGCCCGCTTCAGGTTGCCGTCGGCCCAGGTCCGGATTGCTTGTCGGACAAGCTTTTCGGCGCGCTACGCGATACGAAACACCAAGCCGGAGTCGCAGCCACAGCGCGGCCAGCGTGGCGCTGTCCAGGTCATGGGCGCCGGAGGACTTTTCGGGATGGCATTGGCCTTGTGTGACATGGCACTCCAGGAGGTACGGATTCCGGCGGCACCGAGCAAGCCGGAGTAACCGCGCATCCTTCGAGTTTTTTAGTCCGTCGTCAGGCTAGACTTGTGAGTTGGCCGCTTATGGGCAGGCGGCAGGGATAACTTCATTACCGAAGAAGCGGCAATTCGACTTGGCCCAGGGCCCGGACAGCTCGGTATAAGGAGGAAAAGAGGCCGCGCCAGTCCCGATCCAACACCGAGCTTCGTGAGCCGCAAGGTGGTGCTTTTCCGGAACGGCGGGCCATGGCGTCAACTTCAACCCGGCCGCTTCTGGTCGGGTGGCACGCCATACTTACGCTGCCGGGCGCGGCCCCACCAACAGCCGCCGAAGGTAATGGCCAGTTCCAGTTTCTGGAACCACTTCGCCACCGGCTTACCGTTGCGCGCGGGGACACAGATGGGACACCCGTACTCGCAGAACTCCGGATCGTTGGGATGCAGGATGGGCATCTTCCAACCGTTCCAGCCGTATTTGATTTCGCTCATGACAACCCCCTTCATATCGTGAAGCCACACTGCATGGCACTTCCAATATAGAGGGGGTTGTAAGCGCGGAGACTCAATCGCTAGATGGGGCCATAAACCGTCCCATGGTTTTGATCGACGCGATCCCGTACCCAGAATCGCCAGCCGTTCAGCACCGTATATTGCCCGACGATATTCACCCCCTGCATGGGGTCGTAGACGCTGTTGGCAATGTTGTTGCCGGCGCCGGCACTCGTATGAACCTAAATCCGGCAGTTGCCCGAGCAGACCCCGATCAGCTGGAGTGATTTTGGCGGCCCGACGGCCGCGAGGGTTTGCTAGAGGTGGTCACACACGCAGAGCCAAACGGTTCCGTCCCGCAACTGCTTCGCAATGTTCTTCGCCCAAGCCTGAAGCTACGCGGAGACTTGTATCAACACCTGTCTGGCTTTGTCGAAATGCGCATGCAATCCGGCCAAGGTGAGGGTGGTTTGGCCCGCATATTCGGTTCCGCGCCCAACCGACGTCATCAGCCACGGGCGACTGGTGATCGCCTCGCGTCGGGCTTCCGGACTGGCCAGGCGGACGAACAGGCTCCACCAGTTGTAGATCAGCGCCACCGCCCGCGCCGAGAGTTGGCAGCGGTGCAAATCCTGCGTGGTAAAGCAGCCTCAGCCCCATTGGTTCTTCAACTCGTCGAAGGTGTTCTCACAGTCGGCACGGTCTCGGTAGAGTTGCCCAAGACTCAGCACTTTATGGTCAAGATTGGTCACCAGCACCGCATATTCGTAGCCGGTCAGTTGCTTTCCGGTCTTGCGGCTGGCTTCGATGAAGCCGAGAAGTTGTTGTCCGCTGTCGTCCTCCTGGGCGACCAGCATCTCGCCCTGCAACGGGCGCCGCAGCACGACGACGCGCCGGGGGGCTTCCCAGCCAGTGAGTTGCAATTCGCTGTCCCGGGCCTCCCAACCCTGGCCGGCGTCGCTCCAGTCGCGCTCCCGGAACAGGCGCTCGATGAGGCGTTTGACGTTCTTCGTCAGCTTGAGCTTGAACAGGTAGCCTTGTTGTCGTTCTTCCAAGGGGCGCATGAGCGCGTCCGAGCCTAAGCCGCAACACTGTTCACCAGCACCATCGACCTCGTCAACGCACTGGCCGCTGCCCAGGCCACCGGCGGCATTAAGCGGGAGATGGCGCGGCTGATAGAACCGTCTTTGTTCGTGGTCGATGAACTGGGCTATCTGCCCATCGACAAGTTCGGCGCCGACGGCCTGTTCCAGGTGATCAGCCAGCTACGAACGGGGTTCCACGGTCATCACCGCAACCGCGCCTTCAGGCATTGGCCGGAAATCTTCAACAACGACAGCACGCTTACTTCGGCCCTGCTCGACCACCTGCTGCATCACGCCGAGTCCATCGTCATCGAGGGACCCAGCTACCGGATTCGCGACCAGTCCGGGGCCTGAACCCTTCCCCCCGACGATTTGCTCACCGCCACCCCTCTCCCGAGGGTCGGCGGTGTCCCTTTGACCTGTCGCTTGGCTGCTCACGCTGCCCATTCCATTCGATACGACGCACCAGTTTCACGCCGGCGATTCAAGCCAAATTGAAGGCGGCGCGGACACACCGCCCTTGAAACGAAAACGGCCTCCATCTCTGGAAGCCGCTGTAGTGCTGGTGGTGATGGGCGGAATCGAACCGCCGACCTGTGGGTTATGAATCCACCGCTCTAACCGTCTGAGCTACATCACCAGGAAAAATGAGGCGCGGATTGTACCGGCATGATTCCGCTATGCCAATGAATTATTTAGAGAAAATCGGCCAACGAGTCACGTTAACCGCACCCTATCAGCGCCGAATCTTGCGGAGTTTCTGAATCGCCGCCAGTTGCGCTACCGCCTCTGCTAGCTCGGCCTGGGCTTGGGCATAATCCATCGCCGAAGTCCGGTTACGCATGACCTCCTCGGCCCGCAGCTTGGCTTCATTAACCCTTGCTTCATCCAGGTCGTGGCCGCGAATCGCCGTGTCAGAAAGTATGGTAATCACGCCCGGCTGTACCTCAAGGATGCCGCCGGAAACGTAAATCAGTTCCTCATCAGATTTGTCCGGAACCTTTATCCTCACCGAACCCGCCTTGATTCGCGTCAGCAGCGGAGTGTGGCGTGGGTAGATGCCGACTTCGCCCATCTCGGCCGGCACCACCACGAATTCGGCAAGTCCTGAATAGATGGCGGCTTCCGCGCTGACGA
>CAIXFP010000610.1 GCA_903918705.1 uncultured Pseudomonadota bacterium | reverse complement strand
TGCTCTACCCCACCAAGGGCAGCTTCCAGCGGGTGTTCATGGAAGCGGGCACCCCCGCCGGCGACCTCAAGTACTACAAGCTGAATTACCAGTACCAATGGCTGACTCCCCTGACCCATGACATCAGCGTGATGCTGAATGGCGAAATCGGGATCGGCGATGGTTACGGCGGTCAGTATCTGCCCCTGTTCCGCGATTTCTATGCCGGCGGTATCGGCTCGGTACGCGGTTTCGAGACCGGCACCCTGGGCCCCAAGGCCATGAACAGCGCGGGCAACTCCTTCGCCGTGGGCGGCGACAAGCGCATGGTGGGCAACGCCGAATTGCTTTTCCCCTTCCCCGGCATGGGCAACGACCGCTCCGTGCGGCTATCCGTCTTCCTGGACGCGGGCGAAGTGGCCGGCCAATACGACGCCCAGGGTCGCTACAGAACCCTGTCGCTGACCGACCTGCGCTATTCCTACGGCACCGCCGTCACCTGGTACTCTCCCATGGGGCCCATCAAACTTTCCCTGGCCAAGGCGGCCAACGCCGCTGTGGATGATAAAAAACAAATGTTCCAGTTCCAGCTCGGCAACGTGTTCTGATCGAGGAGATCCTTCTTGAAACGCCTGTTCATCCTCCTGTTCGCCATCGCCCTGCCGACCGCGGCCGTGGCCGCCGATATCAAGATCGGTTTCGTCAATACCGAACGCATCTTCCGGGACTCCCAGCAGGCTCTCAAGGCCCAGAAAAAACTGGAAAAGGAATTCCAGTCCCGGGACCAGGAAATTCAGAAGGAAATCAAGCAGGCGCGCGACTTGCAAAGCTACCTGGAGAAGGAAGGGCTGACCCTGTCCGAAGCGGATCGCGGCAAGAAACAGCGCGACCTCGCCAGCCTCAGCCGCGAACTGCAGAACAATCAGCGGGCATTCCGTGAAGACCTCAACCAGCGCCGCAACGAAGAATTCGCGGCGGTGCAGGAGCGCGCCCGCAAGGCCATCGTCGACATCGCCGAGAAGGAAAAATTCGACCTGATCATCGAGAACGTGGTCTACGCCAGCCCCCGCGTGGACATCACGGACCGGGTGCTGAAGGCGCTGGACCGCTGATTTTGCATGCCGAGTCTGACCCTGGCTGAACTGCAGGCGCGTCTGGGCGGCACGATACGGGGTGATGCCGGCGTGCGACTGCACGGCGCGGCCTCCCTGGAGCAGGCCCGGACGGGGCAACTGGGGTTTCTCCTCAGCGGCAAATTTCTCCAACAGGCGCGGGCCTCGGCCGCCAGCGCGCTGATCGTCCCGGCATCCCTGAGCGACCCGTTGCCGCAGCCCTGCCTGGCCCTCGACCATCCTCACGTGGCCTTTGCCCGGGCGCTGGAGTTGCTGCACCCGGAACCGGAACAGGCGTGCGGCATCCATCCCGGCGCCAGCGTCGCGAGCGATTGCGGCATCGACGCGACGGCCCGCATCGGCGCCGGCTGCGTGATCGAGTCGGGCGCCCGTGTCGGCGCGCGCAGCCGCATCGGCCCCCATTGTGTGATCGGCGCCGGAGCCCGCGTCGGCGAGGACTGCCATCTGCATGCACGGGTCACCGTGCAACACGGTTGCGTCGTCGGCCACCGCGCCATCCTCCATCCGGGCTGCGTCATCGGTTCCGACGGCTTCGGCCTGGCCTGGCGCAAGACCGACGACGGTGGCAACTGGCTCAAGGTGCCCCAGGTGGGAAGAGCCATCCTGGGTGACGACGTGGAAGTCGGGGCGAACACCTGCATCGACCGCGGCGCCC
>CAIXFP010000609.1 GCA_903918705.1 uncultured Pseudomonadota bacterium | reverse complement strand
CTCCTGCTGGGCGCGGCCCTGCTCATCAACAACCTTTTGCCGGGCCACCGTTACCCGGCCGGGCCGAATACGCGAAAAGACAAGAAACACCACCACGACGACCCCTCGCCCCTGCAAAGGCTGGGGCTGGATCGCGAGGATTTGCGCCGTGCCCTGCGCGAGATGGACACCTATCTGGACATCAGCGAGGCGGACCTCGACCGCGTCTACAGCAGTGCCGGCGTCCACGCCTTCCGCCGCAAGATGGGCAACATCACCTGCGCCGACATCATGTCGCGCGACCTGACCACGGCGGAATTCGGCACCGAACTGGAGGAGGCCTGGGCTCGGTTGCGCTACCACAAGGTCAAGGCGATCCCGGTGGTGGACCCGTTCCGCCGCGTCATCGGCGTCATCACCCTGGTGGACTTCATCAAGCGCGCCGACCTGAAGACCTACGAGACCTTCGAGGACAAGCTTATCCGCTTCATTCGCCGCACCCCCGGCGTCACCTCGGACAAGCCCGAGGTGGTCGGCCAGATCATGTCTGCCCCGGTGGTCACCGTGGGCGAAGACACGCACATCGTCGAACTGGTGCCCATGCTCTCGGATAAGGGCCTGCACCACGTGCCGGTGGTGGATGCCGAAGCGCGTCTGGTCGGCATGATCACTCAATCCGACCTGATCGCCGCCTTGTTCAAGAGCGACGCCATGAAGTAGGGCCTGGCGGCCGACCGCGCATCAACCCCTGGATTGCCCCATGGATAAACGCGTGGCCCGCCCGCCACGCTTCGCGACACCCTCGCGTTACTGGTCCAGTTGGGCCAGGATCGGAGCGAGTTGCGCGCGGCGTTGGGGTTCGAGGCGCAGGGCTTCCTCGAACAGGGCGCGGGACATGGATTTATCGCCACTGTGCAGATAGGCGATGGCCATGCCGATGAAGGCCTTGGCATTGTTCGGATTGAGGGCGATGGCCTGCTTGTAGAAGGGAATGGCGGCGGTAAAGTCGTTCCGAAGGATGTGAGCGCCCGCCAGCTTCATGTAGGCGTCCACGGAACGCGGGTCGGCCTTGACGGCGGCTTCGAAGAGCTTCTGCGCCGCTTCCGGCTTGCCCTGGCCTAGCAGTTGCGTGCCTTCGGCAAGCAATGCCGCGGCACTCTCGGGCGCCGCGGCCACGGCGAGATTCAGGCTGAGCGCGCAACTCAGGGCGAGTAACCAACGTGTCGATATTTTCATGAGATGTCCAATGGTTGAACCCCGAAGGGTCCGGGTCGTTCTCAAGCGCCGATGCGGAAATGGGGCGTCAGGGCACTTTATCGTGAAACAACCTCGCGGTAGGAGCGGCGTCCCACCGCGCATGATGTATCCACGGACGCTGCCGCATAGTCGGCCCGCGACGAGCCTCCTGGCGCGTTTCATCATCCGGGGCGGCAGCAACCGCCATGATCGTTGGTCCCTATCCGGCTCGCGCCGGGCACACCACATCCAGCCGTGTCCCGGTGAGCGGCTCGGCGGAATATAAAAAGGCAAGGCCCCCTTGCGGGGAACCTTGCCTGGTCTCAGGGTTTACTTGAGCGCGCCCTTGCCGTAGCGCTCTTCATAGCCCTTGCGGACCTTGTCGATGGCGTCCTTGGAAAGGCCGTTGAAGTACCAGTCATGGCCCTCGATGGGCTTGAAGTACTTGGCGAGCAGTTCGTCGGCGAACTTCTCGTTGCCGTCCTTCTTGCGCACCACCTCACGCATTTCCGGAATCCAGGTGAAGTAGGTTTCCTGGGCGACTTCATAGAT
>CAIXFP010000608.1 GCA_903918705.1 uncultured Pseudomonadota bacterium | reverse complement strand
TGTTCATCCCGGTGATGTTCATGGGCGGCATCATCGGCCGCCTGCTGCACGAATTCGCCCTGTGCATCGCCGCCGCCATCCTGGTTTCCGGCTTCGTTTCCCTGACCCTGACGCCGATGCTGGCGAGCCGGGCGCTCAAGCGGGAGGCAAACGCCAAGCACAACACTTTCTACTGGCTGTTCGAGCACTTCTTCGAGCACCTGCTGAACGGCTACCGGGCCAGCCTCACCTGGAGCCTGGAGCATCGGCGCCTGGTGCTGGCGGTGTTCTTCCTCACCGCCTGGGCCAGCATCCAGATGTGTTCGGTGGTGCCCAAGGACTTCCTGCCCAGCGGTGATTCCGGCCAGATCCTGGTCTACACGGAAGGGGCGCCGGACGCCTCCTTCGCCAGCATGTGCCGGCGGCAGCGGGCGGTGGCCGCCATCGCCGCCCAGGATCCCAACATCGCCACTCTGCTATCGGTGGTGGGGGCGGGCGGCGCGCGCATCACGGCCAACAGCGGCATCATGCTGTTCCGCCTGAAGCCGCTGGGGGAACACAAGATGACCCCGGACCAGATCATCCAGGAACTGCGGCCCAAGCTGGGCTCCGTGCCGGGCATCAAGGTGTCGCTGCAGAACCCGCCGCCGATCCGCCTGGGCGGCATGATCACCGCCGGCCAGTACCAATACACCCTGCAGGACACCGACCTGGCCGAGTTGTACCAGTGGACCGATACCCTCGTCGCCCGCCTGTCCAAACTGCCGGGCTTTCAGGACGTGACCAGCAACCTCAACAACACCAGCCCGGTGATGGCCCTGGAGGTGGATCGCGACAAGCTGGCGTCCCTGGGGCTGACCTTCGGCCAGGTGGAAGACGCCCTGCAGAGCGCCTTCAGCGCGCGCCAGATTTCCACCATGTACGGCACCACCAACCAATACCAGGTGATCCTGGAACTGGCCCCGGAATTTCAGGACGACCCCAACATCCTCACCCGCCTTTACGTGCGTTCCAGCAACGGCGCCCTGGTGCCGCTGGATACGGTGGCGAAAGTCACCCGCGCCTCGCAAGCCCTGACCATCAACCACCAGGGGCAACTGCCTTCCGTGACCCTGTCCTTCAACCTGGCGCCGGGCACTTCCCTGGGTACGGCGGTGGAACGGATCAAGGCGGTGGAACGGGATGAGCGCCTGCCGGCGTCGCTCGCCACCAGCCTGCAGGGCACGGCTCAGGCCTTCGCGGCGTCGCAGAAGGGCCTGGGGCTGCTGCTTCTGGTGGCGGTGCTGGTGGTCTACCTGGTGCTGGGGATTCTCTACGAGAGCTTCATCCACCCGTTGACCATCCTCTCCGGCCTGCCTTCCGCCGGCCTGGGCGCCTTGCTCACCCTGTGGTGGTTCAAGGTGGACCTGAGCCTCTACGGCTTCGTCGGCATCATCATGTTGATCGGCATCGTCAAGAAGAACGCCATCATGATGATCGACTTCGCCCTCACCGCCCAGCGCGAACACGGCATGGCGGCGCGCGAGGCGATTCTCGATGCCTGCCGCATCCGCTTCCGGCCGATCATGATGACCACCCTGGCGGCCCTGGCCGGCACCCTGCCCATCGCCGTGGGTTGGGGCGCGGGCGCCGAGATCCGCCGGCCTCTGGGCCTGGCGGTGGTGGGCGGATTGGCGTTGTCCCAGTTCCTGACCCTCTACCTGACGCCGGTGATCTACCTCTACATGGAACGACTGGGGGAGCGGTTCGCTCGGCGCAGTCCGGCCGCCCCCGCCACGGTGGAGCAGCCGGAATAGCCCGGTTGTTCCACCGGCCTCACCCGCTCAGCCCACCACCTGGTAATACAGATTCTGCGGATGGTTGGCCTGGGCGAAGAAAAACCAGCGCTCGAACAACAGGCCGGTGTATTGCACGGCGAAGGCCAGCATCAGCAGGCCGGTGCTGCCGGCCGCCAGGCCGGCCCAGAGTAGCAACACGGGGAGCGGGAACACCAGCACCAGGAATATCCACTTCACCGATTTCAGGAAGGCGGCGGTGCGGCCGTGGAAGTATTCCCGGGTGTTGTAGGCGCCGCCCATCATGCCCATGGAGCGCTGTTGTACGTGGGTGTGGCGCACGCCTATGGCGCTCTGCAGGCTGGAGACCCGCTTGATCCTGGCGTTGCGCAGGAGCGAAGCGATTCGGGTGAGCAGGGCCGCCAGGGTCAGGACGATGGCCCAGCCGCCATAGAAGGGCATCAGGCCGGGGGCGGAAAAGGCGGCATAGACGGTGGCGAGGCTGAAGCCGGAGGCGGTGCCGAGGAGGAAGTAGTTGGCCACGGTCAGGGGGCTGGCCCATTCCTGGAGGAACTTCACCGCCGCGTAGATCATGCCGGTGCACACGAACAACGCCAGGGTGGCGGCCACGCCAGCGGCCCCCACGCTCAACGCCACCTGGCCGGAGAGGCCGATGCCGTAGAGGTCGGCGTCCAGGCCCAGCCAGTTGACCAGAGCGTAGAGCGCGATCAGCCCCATCACCGCCGGCAGGGCGATGACTTCCCGCGACAGCCAGGAGGTGCGCCACTTGGCCGCCGCGCGCCAGGCCCGCTCCGGGTGGCCCAGGTGGAAGAAGGAGGCCATGAGGCCCCCCACCAGGAAGGCCAGGGCGATGCCTCCGCCCACGGCGTAGTAGGCCCCCGGCTGCGCCGGCAGCACCTTGACGCTGGTGTAGGCCTGGCTGGAGAACAGGGCGAGGAACAGGCCCTGGCCGACGCCCAGGAGGGTAGTTAGGAGGATTACCGAGAAAGCGGGGTGCATGAAAACTCCAATTACACAGTGCGTAGGTTGGGCTGAGGCACGAAGCCCAACATTCCACGGTTGATAGCCATGTTGGGCTTCCTGGCGTCAGCCCAACCTACGGATCTGCTTGAGGGGTAAGTCATCACATCAGCCAATCGTCCAGCGTGGCGTCCTTGCTGGTTTCGTGGCGGATGTCCTCCTTCCTGAGGGGGTTGTCGGCGCGCACCAGTTCATCCTCGTGGATGCGCATTTTGGTCTTGCGCCGGGGCAGGTAGTGGTTGGAAGGCTTGGTTCCCCACTCGGGCATCAGGGGATAGCCGCCGTTCTCGCGGATGGCGATGGACACGGCGGATTCCGGGTCGTGCACGTCGCCGAACAGGCGCGCGCTGGTGGGGCAGGAAATCACACAGGCGGGCTTGCGCCGGTCCTCCGGAATGCTCAGGTCGTAGATGCGGTCCACGCACAGGGTGCATTTCTTCATCACCTGGAGTTTCTCGTCCAGTTCCCGTGCGCCGTAGGGGCAGGCCCAGGAGCAGTACTTGCAACCGATGCACTTGTCGTAATCCACCAGGACGATGCCGTCTTCCTTGCGCTTGTAGCTCGCGCCCGTCGGGCACACCGGCACGCAGGGCGGGTCCTCGCAATGCAGACAGGACTTCGGGAAGTGCAGGGTCTCGGTGCAGGGATACTCGCCCACCTCGTAGGTCTGCACCCGGTTGAAGAAGGTGCCGGTGGGGTCGCGCCCATAGGGGTTGTCGTCGAACAGCGGGCCGGCCTCGCCGGAGGTGTTCCACTGTTTGCAACTGGTCACGCAGGCATGGCAGCCGACGCAGACGTTGAGGTCGATGACGAGGGCGAGTTGGGTCATGGCGAGCCCTCCAGCGTCGTGGTTGTGGGTTGGGCATGCTGCGTTTTGCCCAACCTACCTTTCTGCGTCATTTGTTTTCTCCTTTCCGGAACATACCCGCGAAATACTGCTGCCAGGCCCGTCGTGGCGGCGTGCCCGGCGCCGGTGGTACCGCGTTGAACTGCGGCCAGGTTTCCTTCGCCTCGTCGGCCGACGCCTTGTAAATGCGCACCCGCACGTCGTACCAGGCGGCCTGCCCCGTCACCGGGTCGGAGTTGGAGACGTGCTCGCCGGCGTCATGGCGCGGCAGTTCCTCGGAAATCAGGTGGTTGAGCAGGAAGCCCTGCTTCGCCTCGTTGGCTTCCGGTGCCAGGTTCCAGGCGCCGGCGGCCTTGCCGATGGCGTTCCAGGTCCACACCGTGCCGGGCTCCACCGCTTCGGAAAAACGCGCCATGCAGCGCACCTTGCCCCATTGCGACTCCACCCAGATCCAGTCGCCGTCGCCGATGCCCTGGGCGCGGGCCGCCAGCGGGTTCATGTGGAGGTAGTTATGGGCGTGGATCTGCCTGAGCCAGGCGTTCTGGGAATCCCAGGAGTGGTACATGGCC
>CAIXFP010000607.1 GCA_903918705.1 uncultured Pseudomonadota bacterium | reverse complement strand
GGATTCCCGCTTTCGCGGGAATGACGGACTACCAGCACCGCTACCGACTACACGCTAATGACCTGCAAACGCATCCTCCTGAAGCTCTCCGGCGAGGCCCTGATGGGGCCTGATGCCTTCGGCTACAACGCCGACACCCTGGCCGGCATCGTCGCCCAGATCAAGGAAGTGGTGGTACTGGGCGTCCAGGTGGGCATCGTGGTGGGCGGCGGCAATCTCTTTCGCGGCGCCACCGGCGCGCTCTCCGGCATGGATCGCGCCACCGCCGACAGCATGGGTATGCTGGCCACGGTGATGAATGCCCTGGCCCTGAAGGACGCACTGATGGCGGCCGACGTGGCAGCCCGGGTGCAAACCGCGGTGACCATCGCCCACGTCGGCGAGGCGTTCGAGCGGGACAGCGCGGTGCGCCACCTGGAAGCCGGCCGCGTTGTGATCTTCGGCGGCGGCACCGGCAACCCCTTCTTCACCACCGACACCGCCGCAGCCCTCAGAGGCGCCGAGATCGGCGCCGACCTGATGCTGAAAGCCACCAAGGTGGACGGCGTCTACACCGCCGACCCGAAGAAGGACCCCACGGCCACCCGCTACGAGCAACTGACTTTCGACGAAGCCATTGCCCGCAACCTGGGCGTGCTGGATACCGCGGCCTTCGCCCTGTGCCGCGAGCAGAAACTGCCGCTTTGCGTGTTCAGCATCTTCAAGCCGGGCGCCTTGCGCCGGGTGATGCTGGGCGAGGCCGAAGGCACCCGCGTGGTGATTTAACCCTAGGAGACGAACAACATGATTGCCGACATCAAGAAGGTCGCCGAGGACAAGATGAAGAAGTCCCTGGAGGCCTTGAAGCACGACCTGATGAAGGTCCGCACCGGGCGCGCCCACACCGGACTCCTGGACCATGTCACGGTGGACTACTACGGCTCGCTGGTGCCGGTGAACCAGGTCGCCAACATCACCCTGATCGACGCCCGCACCATCGGCGTGCAGCCCTACGAGAAGAACATGGGCGGCAAGGTGGAACGAGCGATCCGCGACTGCGACCTGGGGCTCAACCCAGCTAATATGGGTGAAATCATCCGCGTGCCGATGCCGCCCCTGACCGAGGAACGCCGCCGCGACATGATCAAGATCGTACGCGGCGAGACCGAAACCGCCCGCGTCGCCATGCGCAACATCCGCCGCGATGCCAATGCCCACCTGAAGGACCTGGTGAAGAACAAGCAGGCTTCCGAGGACGACGAGCGCCGCGCCATTGAAGACATCCAGAAAATGACCGACAAGTACATCGCCGAACTGGATAAGGCGCTGGCGGAAAAAGAAAAGGATTTGATGGCGGTTTGACCGCGAGGCTAGCTGGTAGCCTGTAGGTCGGGTTAGCGGCTTCATCGCGTAACCCGACGCTGCGCAACCAGCCACCGCACCCACCATGATCAAACGCTTCCTCAGCAGCACCGCCGAAATCCCCAAAGCCACCGCGGTGCCGCGCCATGTCGCCATCATCATGGACGGCAACGGTCGCTGGGCGAAGAAGCGTTTGCTGCCGCGGGTCGCGGGTCATGCCCAGGGCGTGGAACGGGTGCGCGACATGGTGCAGGCCTGCATCGAACGCGGCGTGGAATATTTGACCCTGTTCGCCTTCAGCTCGGAAAACTGGCGTCGCCCCGAGGACGAAGTCACCCGCCTCATGGAACTGTTCGTCCTGGCCCTGGAGCGGGAAGTCGCCAAGATGCACCGCAACGGCGTCTGCCTGAAGGTGGTGGGCGACCTTTCCCGCTTCGACCAGCGCCTGCGCGACCTGATCGCCGACGGCGAAGCGAAGACCGCCGGCAACACCCGCGTCACCCTTACGGTCTGCGCCAACTACGGCGGCCGTTGGGACATCCTCAATGCCGCCAACACCTGGCTGCGCGACAATCCG
>CAIXFP010000606.1 GCA_903918705.1 uncultured Pseudomonadota bacterium | reverse complement strand
GGCCCTGTTCGAGCGGGTCCGGGATTTGTTCGGCTGCGCGGCCACCGTCACCCTGTATGACCTGACCAACACGTATTTCGGGGGCTGGAGGCGGGCAACCCGAAAGCGAGGCGCGGCCACTCGAAGGAGTAGCGCAGCGATTGCCCGCTCTTGACCCTGGGGCTGATCCTGGACGGCAGCGGTTTCGTCCGCAGCTCCCAGGTGTTCGCCGGCAACGCGGTGGAATGCCGCACGTTGGAAGGGATGCTGGCGGGGCTGTCGGCGCCGCCGGGGGCGCTGGTGGTATATGAGGCTAACGGATCGGGAGGCGGTGTTTCGCAGACTGAAATCGGAACTGGGACTGCGGCCGATCTTCCATCACAAGTAAGGCCGTAGTGAGGGGCACCTGTTCATCGCAATGCTGGCATACCAGTGCGTGCAACTGATCCGGCGGCAATTGAAGGCGAAGGGGATCGAAGCGAGTTGGACGTCGCTGCGCGAGACCCTGTCGGTGCAGCGACGGGTGACCGCGCGCTTCAAGCGGAAGGACGGGGGCAAGCTGCACGTCCGCAAGACGACCCAACCCGAGACGCGCTTGAAGACAATCTACGCAGCGCTGGATTTCGACCCGTTGCCGGGAGGCACTAAACGTCTGGCCGAGTGAGCGTTACCGGCCAGGATGACGCAGTTGTAGTGCCTGACGAACCCAGGATGCATCGTAAGTGGCTGTTTTATTTCCAGAGTTTTTAAGGCACGTTAAACGCGGGCTAAAGGTGTTGCCCGCCGCCTCAGCCCCTGCCGCCTTCACGATCTTGCTTAGCTCTCCCGGGTCGACGCCCTCGGACAGCAGCCGAAGTGCATCGTCGCGGTCTGCACGGGACTGGGCGGCGGTGACAGTGGGGTAATCGCCCAGGGCCAGGGTGTTGCGCCTGCCGGTGTCGGGGCGGGCGTACTGCCAGCGCCAGCGCTTGGAGGCATCAGGATCAACCCGCAGGAACAGGCCGCCACCATCTCCGACGCGGCAGGGAGAGTCCTTCGGTTAGGCCTTGCGAAATACGGTTTCGGCCTTCTGGGAAACGAGTTTCGGCATGATCCTGGCTCCGTTGCACCACGTTTTTGCACTACGACTTTTCAAAAGGCTATCCGTAGTGCATCCCGTAGTGCGAAAAAAGCCGGATGTAGACGTATCTCCTCGGACATCCCCGAAAAGAAAAAACCCCGCGGGGCTAAGATCTACGCGGGGTTTCTGGATGTTGCCAGAAGTCTCCGGACTTGTATTTGGTGCCGACGACGAGACTCGAACTCGTACGACTTTCGTCACTGCCCCCTCAAGACAGCGTGTCTACCAATTTCACCACGTCGGCAATACACGGCATGTTCTTGTGAACATGCCGGAAAACTCATTTCGGGATCGCGCCCGACTTGTCCAGCGGCCCCGGAAGTTGCATCGGGGAATTCGCCGGGGCTGGCTGCGGCGCAGCCGATTGCATGGGATGGGCGGCCAGCTTCGCCACCTCTGACTTATGCGCGGAGAAATAAGTCAGGCCCATGCTGGTAAGGAAAAAGGCCGTGGCCAACACAGCGGTGGTACGCGACAGAAAGTTGGCCGAACCAGTGGCTCCAAACAGACTGCCGGAAGAACCGCTACCAAAGGCCGCGCCCATGTCGGCACCCTTTCCATGCTGCATCAGCACCAGACCGATCACGGCCATCGCCACCAGCACGTGCACGATCCAGACGATAAATTCCATTTCCGTTTACCTTTTAACGCAACTCAGCCTGCCCGGCAGATTGCCAGGAATTCTTCCGCATTCAGGGCGGCGCCGCCGATCAGGCCGCCGTCGATGTCCGGCTGGCCCAGCAGTTCCACCGCGTTGTTCGGTTTCATGCTGCCGCCGTACTGGATTACCAAACCTTCTGCCACGCCGGCATCCAGCGCCCGCACCTTGGCGCGGATGAAAGCATGCACCGCCTGGGCCTGTTCCGGGCTGGCGGTCTTGCCGGTGCCGATGGCCCAGACCGGTTCATAGGCCACCACGGCTTTCGCCAATGAAGCCACGCCGGACTTGGCGATCACCGCGTCCAGTTGCCGCGCCACCACCGCCTCGGTGATGTCGCCTTCGCGTTCTTCCAGGGTCTCGCCTACGCACAGGATCGGAGTCAAGCCGGCGACCTGGGCCGCCGCGTACTTCTCCGCCACCAGGGCATCGCTCTCGCCATAAATTGCGCGGCGCTCGGAGTGGCCGACGATCACGTAAGCACAGCCGAAGTCCTTCAGCATGCTGGCGGAGACTTCTCCGGTGAACGCGCCCTTGGCCTGCTGGCTCATGTTCTGCGCGCCCCAGGCAACCGCGGAACCTTGCAGTTTGGCCTGGACCTGGGCGAGATAGGGAAACGGCACGCAAACCGCCACGCCCGCCTTCACATCGCCCATGCCGGCCAGGATGCCGGACAATAGCGCTTCGTTCTCGGCCAGACTGCCATGCATCTTCCAATTGCCGGCGACCAGTTTGCGACGCATTGGGTTTCCCCCTCCAAAAAAGGCCGCGAATAGTATGTTGGAATGCGGCGCAGGTCAATCCGGAACATTCGCGTGTGGGTAGGATGAGTCGTCGTCATCGCAGACGGTGAGCCCAGCCTGAAATGGCTGTTATTCACGCACGGTCAGGACATCGCGGGACAGTTCAACGAAACGGGCCGTGGTGAACGCGCGGGCTACGGCTGCGAAATTGGCATGGATCAGCGAGTCGAGTTCGCGATTGCCGATGTTACCGGTCGAGATCAGCCACAACAGCGGCGGTCTGCCGGAAACGAGGAAGGATTCGACGAAATCCGCGTCCTTGGTAACCACGATGCGCTGCTCGCGCACGGCGCAGGCGATGACCTCGGCATCGAGGGTGGCGTTGCGGGCCGGCAAGTCCAGGGTGTGGATCGCGTCGTGCCCCTGCTCCACCAAACATGCGGCCAGGCGGCGAGGTAGTTGGGCATCCACCAGGAACCTCATGCCGCCAGGCGTTCGATCCGGTTGACGTGGGCCAGGCGTGCCGCATAGGCCAGGACCGCCTGGATATCTTCGCGTTCCAGGTCTTCATAATCCGCCAGGATGTCTTCCGACGTCATGCCGCCGGCCAGCCATTCCAGGATCGACTCCACCGGATAGCGCAGACCGCGCACGCAGGGCTTGCCATGGCAAAGGGCGGGGTCGATGGTGATGCGATTTTCCATAAGGCATCCTCTTTCCGGATAGAGCAGTGGTTGCTGATTGTAGGCTGCGCGGGCTACGTTCGCTGCACTCAACCCAACTACGCGGGCTCAACCCATCCACGCGGGCTGTCTGAGGTTCAGCCGCCATTCGCCGACCTTCCGGCGATGTAACGGAAGCGGTGGTTTTCTTGTCGTTCGGGGGGGCGCTATCGATATTGCGCCATGCGGCGCGAACGACAGGCTATCCGGCTAGCCACTTTGTCGGAAAAACTTACACTGTTGCTTGCCTTGCCTTGCCTTGCCTTGCCTTGCCTTG
>CAIXFP010000605.1 GCA_903918705.1 uncultured Pseudomonadota bacterium | reverse complement strand
CGTCCAACGCGAGATATCTGCCCGCACAGATTTATTGAACTGCCGTACCCATGCAAAAACGTGGGACATCTTGCGCCGACGACTACATCACCAAGCCGTTTTCGCCGCGCGAGCTGATGGCGCGCATCAAGGCCGTGCTGCGCAGGCGCGCGCCCCAGATGACCGAGGACGCGGTAGAGATCGCCGGCCTCCGCCTGGACCCCCTGGCACACCGGGTCTACGGCAACGGCAAGCCGCTGGATCTCGGTCCCACCGAATTCCGCCTCCTGCATTTCCTGATGACCCACGCGGAACGTGTCTATTCCCGTTCGCAACTGCTGGATCAGGTCTGGGGCGACCACGTTTTTGTCGAGGAACGCACCGTCGATGTGCACATCCGCCGCCTGCGCTCCGCCCTCGAGCCCAGCGAACATGACCGCCTGATCCAGACCGTGCGCGGCTCCGGCTACCGTTTGTCGAGCAATCTCGGCTGAGCCGGCCGGCTGGAATTTCGCCCGTGCACAACCCCGTGAGTCGCATGTCCTTCTGGTGGCGCCCCCTGATGCTAGCCCTGGCGATCGGCCTGGCGGCGCGGGTGCTGGCTATCGGCATGCCCGCTGGCAGGGGCTGGATGTTGTTCGCGGCGGGGCTGGCGATCTACCTGACCTATCACCTTTATCAGCTCGCGCGGCTGTCCAACTGGCTCGACGGGACGGAACGGCCCGTCCTGTCCGGTGATGGCATCTGGGGCGACGTGCTCTACCGCCTGGAGAAACTGCTGCGCGCCCGCCAGGGCGAACAACAGAAGACCGCCGCCGACCTCGAACAGATGCTGGAAGCCACCCGCTCCCTGCCGGACGGCGTGGTGATCCTCGACACCGGCAACCGTATCGTCTGGTTCAACGAGGCGGCCGAACGCTTGCTCGGCCTCTCACCGCGCCGCGACTTCGGCCAGTTCATCCTCTACCTGTTGCGCAATTCCCGCTTTGGCGAGTGGCTGCAGGCGGAGGACCTGGCGCGCACCCTGACCCTGGACTCCCCCTCCGCCCAGGGCCACACGCTCTCACTGCAGATCGTGCCGCTGCCGCGCCAGCAGAAGATGCTGGTGGCGCGAGACATCACCGAGCTTGCCCGGGTGGAAACGATGCGGCGCGATTTCGTGGCCAACGTTTCCCATGAGCTGCGCACGCCCATCACCGTCATCCTCGGCTTCCTGGAGGCCTTCGAGGACATGCCCGAGAGCGACCCGCGCGAGTTCCGCAAGCACATTCCCCTCATGCGGGAACAGTCGGACCGTATCCGTCGCCTGGTGGACGATTTGCTCACCCTGGCGAAGCTGGAAAGCGAACCGGACACCCGGGACGAAACCGTGGACATGGTGGCGCTGGCAACGCGCCTTGCCGACGAGGCGGAAACCCTGAGCCAGGGCCGACACCAGATCAGTCTCGCCCTGGACAGCCGCGCCCGCCTCATCGGCAACGGCCAGGAGCTATACAGCGCCCTGGCCAATCTGGTGATCAACGCCGTGCGCTATACCCCGGATGGCGGCCGCGTCGGTATCCGCTGGGCCATGACCGAGAGCGGCGCGGCGGGCTTTTCCGTCACGGATAGCGGCGAGGGCATCGAGGCCCAGCACATCCCCCGTCTGACCGAACGCTTCTACCGGGTCGACCGCGGCCGCTCCCGCGCCAGCGGCGGCACCGGCCTGGGCCTGGCCATCGTCAAGCACGTGCTGCAACGGCACCAGGCGCGGCTACGCATCGAGAGCACCGTGGGCAAGGGCAGCACCTTCTGCGCGCAATTCCCGGCGGAGCGGGTGATACCGGAGACGACCGCTACGATCGATCAAGTGTAGGTTGGGCTGAGGGACGAAGCCCAACATGACGCGCGGATGCTGGGCTCTGGACGTCAGCCCAACCTACACGAGCGTCACTCCACCAGCCGCCTTCTCGCTTCCTCATACTTCTCGGTAGTGTGCGCCACCACCTCGGCCGGCAATGCCGGTCCCGGCGCCTGCTTGTTCCAGCCGGAAGCGATCAGCCAGTCGCGCACGTACTGCTTGTCGAAACTGGGCGGGTTGCCGCCGACCTGGTATTGGTCCAGGGGCCAGAAGCGGGAGGAATCCGGGGTCAGCACCTCGTCGATCAGGGTCAGGGTGCCGGCTTCGTCGAGGCCGAATTCGAACTTGGTGTCGGCGATGATGATGCCGCGGGTCAGTGCGTAGGCCGCGGCGGTCTCGTACAGGGTGATGGCGGCGGCGCGCACTTTGGCGGCCAACTCGGCGCCCAACAGGCGCTCACAGGCGGCGAAGTCGATGTTCTCGTCGTGTTCGCCCACGGCGGCCTTGGTGGACGGGGTGAACAGGGTTTGCGGCAGTTTCTCCGCCTGTCGCAGACCGGCCGGCAGGGGGATGCCGCATACCGTGCCGGTCTTCCGGTAGTCGGACCAGCCGCTACCCACCAGGTAGCCGCGCACAATGGCTTCCACCGGCAGGGCCTTGAGGCGCTTCGCCACGATGGCGCGTCCCGCCACCTGATCCCGCTCCGCGGGCAGAACCACCGACTCCGGCGCATCCCCGGTAAGTTGGTTGGGCAGGATGTCGGCGAGCTTCCGGAACCAGAAATCCGCCACCGCCGTGAGCACGCGGCCCTTGCCCGGGATGGGGGTGGGCATCACCACGTCGAAGGCGGACAGGCGGTCGGAGGTGACGATGAGCATGCGCTGGTCGTCCACGGCGTAGATGTCGCGCACCTTGCCCTTGTGGATCAGGGGCAGGCTGGTGATGGAGGATTCGTAGAGGGCGTCGGTCATGATGAATGAAGGGCGGTTACCGAAACCGGCATTCTACAGAGCGACGCAAGCGCCTCGCTGCCGCAAATCGAGCAGAAGCGTAATGCCGCGGTCCGTTCTTCTGATCAGGCCCACGATGCCGGCGCGGCGCCGGCGCTACATGGCGCCCCTCAGGCCGGCTCGG
>CAIXFP010000604.1 GCA_903918705.1 uncultured Pseudomonadota bacterium | reverse complement strand
TCCGGGTCAGGTTGTCCGGGCGCAGGGTCTTGAACAGCTTCTTCCAGGAGAAGGCCGAACCGGTCTCGTTGACGATGGCCACTACCTCGGCCACCTCGCACAGGGCATTGGCGACGTGAAGGTGGCGCGCGCTGCGGCCGCACAGCACCATCACGCGCAGGGGTGGATGCTCGCTCATGGCTTCACCCTGGGCACCGGCGGCACGGCGATGTCGGCCATGTCCATGATCAGGGCGTCGGCGAAGAACTTGGCGGCCCAGTTGGGAAATTCGAAGCGCGAGTAATCGCCCCAGATGGGCGCCGAGCCGGCGATGCCGCCGCGCACTTCCGGCGCCGGATGCTCCAGGCGCTGGATGGTTTTGAGGTAGCGAATCGCGCAGCGGGCGTGGTCGCGCAGTTCCTCCGCCCCGGTGGCCTGAGCCAACCGGGTCCAGTTCATGCTCATCTGCGCAGCGCCAGTGAGGCAGCAGTAGCGGGCATCCGCCACCCAGCCATCCTTGAAGGTGCCGGCCAGCCAGCCGTCTTCCCGCTGCGCCGCGGCGACGCCGCGCCCGGCATGAAGCGCCGCGTTCAGGTAGCGTTCCTCGCCCAGCAGCACGCCGGCTTCCAGCAGGCCGCGGATGGCGTAGGCGATGGTGTGGGTGAAGGGCGAACGCCAGGGCACGAAGGCGTTGCTGGCGAACCAGCCGGACCCGGTCTGCTGGGTCAGCGCCCAGTCCATGTGGCGTTTGGCCGCCTCGACCAGGCGGTTATCGTTGGCCAGCAGGCCGGTGGAGAGCAGCGGCCAGGTGGCGCGGGTGTTGTAGACGTGGGGCGTGTCGTGGTGCTCGAACTTGCGGAAGCAGCCGTCCGCGTCCTGCTGGTCGGCCAGCCAGTGGCCGGCGCGCACCGCGCTTTCCAGGCAGTCCTGGCGCTTCAGTTGCACCCAACCGGCCACCATGCCGTGCATGATCTGGCCGGTGTTGAAGATCACCGGCCGGCTGCCCGGCTCGCCGAAATGGCCGGGGAAGGCGCCATCCGCCTGCTGGATGGACAGTTCCCAGTCGATCATGCGATGGGCGCGCTGCTTCAATTCCGGCCGGCGCAGGAGTTCGGCCGCGGCGAGGAAGGTCTCGATGATGTAGCCGGTTGTTTCCGGGTAACTGGGCAGCCAGCCGTCCTCGAAGCTCCAGCCGGCGGAGACGCCGCCGGCGTCCGGTTGGCCGTCGCGCACGTCCTGGGCGTGGCAGAGCCAGTCGATGGCGGCGGCCAGATGTTCGCCGTGGGGCTTGGCCGGGCCGTGCACGTCGCGCAGGCTGTCCCGGATCAGGCCGAGATGGCGGGGCCGCCAGGGCTTGTAGCGGAACGGCAGGGCGAGAAGATCGGCGATGTTCATGGAAATCCTCTAGGTCTTGCGGGTGGCGCGGTCCAGTTCGCCGCCCAGGCGAACGTGGCTCACCACGTAACGATGCTGGCCGGAAGCTTCCGGCGCAATACTGTCGACCCGTTTGACCGTCACCCGCACCGACTCGCCCAGGCGTTGCTTCAGGCCGGCGATGATGCCGGCCGCAGAGTCCTCGTTCCAGCGGGCATTGGCCACGGCCAGGACTTCCACGTCGACGGCGGTGTGCTGGATCAACTTGAATTCCGCCAGGCCCTCGCAGGCGCGCAGCACGTAGATGCCGGCCAGGGCGTGCATGATGGTGCCGTCTTCGCGCACCAGGAAATCGGTGCTGCGCCCCACCACTTCGGCGATCACATGCAGGCCGCGGCCGGCGTGGTCCGGCTCCGGCGAGAGCCGCACCATGTCGCCGGTGCGGTAGCGGATGAAGGGCTGCGCCTCGGAACACAGGCCGGTCATCACCGCCTCGCCCATCTCGCCCGGGGCCACCGGCTGGCCGGCGGCGTCCAGCACTTCCAGGAGGATGCTCTCGCTCATCAGGAGCACCTGGCCTTGCGGCGTCTCGTGAGCGGTGAAGCCGATGTCGCGGCTGCCGAATTCGTTGGCCACCGGCACGCCGAATACCTCGTGGATCAGCTCGCGCTGGTGCGGGAACAGGGGCTCGCCGGTGGTGCACACCACCTTCAATCCGGCCAAGCGCGGACGCCGGCTGCGCGCCTGGGCATGGGCGGCGAGCAGGGCCACGGAACTGGCGTAGCCGTAGAGACAGCGCGGCTGGAAACCTTCCATGGCGTCCAGGTAGGCGTCCATGCGCGCCGGCGACATGGCGAAGGCGTTGAGCACCAACTGGTTGATCAGACGGTCGCGCACGGTCTTGACCCAGTCGGTCTTGTTCAGCTCCACCGGGGCGCCCCACAGGTACACCTCCGGCTCGCCCACGTCGACGCCCCACCAACGCCGCGCCCGCATGCGCCCGGCGGCGTCGGAGGCCTGGCGGCTGCGGCCGAAATGGAAGATCAGGGGCTGGCCGCTGGAACCGCCGGTGTTGTACTTGAAGGTGCCGCCGGGCACGCCGGCCCACACCAGTTCCTCCCGATGGGCGGACGCATCCTGCTTGTCCATGGTGGGCAGGCGGGCGAGGTCGGCCAGGCTGGACAGGTTGTCCGGGGACAGGCCGGCGGCATTCAGGCGCTGCCGGTGCCAGGGGCAATGGGCGTGGGCCAGCGCCAGCAGGCGGCGCAGTTTTTCCTGTTGCAATGCCTCCACCCCGGCGCGCGGCAGCCACTGGCTCTGTTCCAGTTCCGCCAGATAGGGGAAAGTGGGCCGTTTGAAGGCGAGTTCCTGCAGCGGGTAGATGGCCTGGCGCGCCAGCAAGGCGGGGACTTTCAACATGAGGCAGCCTTTCTCCTCTCCCCCTCCGGGGGAGGGGGCGCAATGTCGGCATGCAGCGCCGCGAACTCCGCCAGCAGGATGTTCACGCGCACGTCCCAGGCGTTTTCCGCCGCGTAAGCGAGGAGGGCTTGCGTCGGCCAAGCGCGGCTCAAGGCGTCGCGCAGGGCGGCGGTGAGCGCCGCCGGGTCGCCGAAGGGCACGATCATGCCCAGTTCCGGCCGGCACACCACCTCGCGGTTGCCGCCCACGTCGGTGGCCACCACCGGCAGGCCGCAGGCCATGGCTTCCAGGAAGACGTTGGCCCAGCCTTCGTTGCGCGTGGCCAGCACGAACACGTTGGCGGCCGAGAGTGGCCATTTCAGCTCGTCCGGAGGCAGGGCGCCGAGGAAATGCACCCGGTCTGCCAGGCCGGCGGCGGCCACCTGGCTACGCAACTCCGGCAGCATGTCGCCTTCCGGATTGGCGCCCCCGACGATGAGGTAATGAAGATTCGGCTGCTCGCGCAACAGTTCCGGCAGGCATTCGATCACCCTGTGAAAACCCTTGCGCTCCACCAGGGCGCCCACCGAGACCAGCACCTTGGCATTGTCCGGCAGGCCGAAACGGCGCCGCGCCTCCGCGCGCGATACCGGCTGGAAGCGGGCGAGGTCGATGCCGTTGCCGATCACCCTGCCCTTGTCCGCGGACATGCCCAGTTGCATCGCGAGTTGGCGCAGGGAGTCGGATACCGAGAACACCCGGCTGGCGCGCGCCAGGGCCGCGGCGACCCGCGCGCGCAGGGCCGGGTTGCGGCTGTGGGGCACCTCGGTGCCGCGCAGGGTGATGCTGGTGGGCAGGTTCAGCCAGCGCCCGAGCAGGGTGGCGGCATAGCCGTCCGGGTAGGCGAAATGGGCGTCGATCAGGTTGTAGCCCTGGCGCTTCAGGCGCCATAGCAACGGCAGGCAGGCAAGCGCCATCATGATTCCGTCGAACTGGCGGAACAGGCCGGGCAGCGCGGGAAATCGGGGGAAATGCACGGCGATGCCGTCCTGCCGCTCCTGTCGCGCCGGCAGTGGCCGGTAGCCGGGGCGCAGGCGGCGAAGCAGGGCCTGGCCGGGAAACCAGGGGCGGGGCGAAACCACGGTCATGGGCAGATGCCGCCCGACCCGGAACATCCGCTCGCGGATGAATAAACCGGCATGGGGCTGGGCGGCATTGGGAAACAGGCTGGAGAAAACGATGAGGCGCGGGCCTGCCTCTGCCGAATCGGGCGGCGGCCGCGAACCCATCGGCGCGGAGTCGCGGCTCATGCCGATCGTGCCGCCTGGAAGCGGGCCAGCAGCGCTTCGCAAAGGGCACGCACGTCGGGCCCGATGTCCTCGCAAGGATGATCCTTGACCGAGTGGGAGTGGATTTTGCGGGTAATCCAGGGCGACCAGCCCGGCAGGCCGAGAAACTCGAAGATGCGCTCGCCTTCGATCACGGGTTGCCTGACCAGATCCTCATAGACGACCAGGCCGACCCGTGGATCCCGGTCCAGTCCGTGCTCGAAAAAAAGGATATTCCGGTAGTACCACATCAGCGCCGCCGCGCTCGCCTCGCTCAGGCCCGGGTGATACAGGCGGCGGAGGAGGGACTGGGTCGCGTCCGACATGCCCCGGCCGCGCCACCCCGCCGCCGCCTTGTCCAGGCTCAGCCGGCGCACTTGTTCGCCGAACAGGCCGAAGGAGCGGGTCATCGAACGCACGCTGTCGTTGTAATTGCGCACGCACCAGAGGGTTTTGGCGGGCACCAGTTGGTCCATCAACTCGCTCAGGCGATCCAGTTCGCACAGCGACTTGATCACGAAGAACGGCGCTTTCGAATGCCGGGCGAGCGCCACGATGGTTTCCGTCGGCCGCATCTCATAGCGCTCGAAGGCGCGCGGGTCGGACTCGTGAAAGACGTGGGTGTAGGAACTCCATTGCAGGACATGCATCAGCATGTTGGTGCCGGAGCGCTGCGAGCCGGCGATCAGCACGTGTTGCCGGGGCATGGGCTTCCTCAGCTGTTCGCGCACCCGCTTCGAGTATCGCCAGAGGACGCGCAGGGCGCGCTCGCGGCGCGTGACCGTGTCGTATCCGGCGGAAAGCGGCAGCTCATCGTCTAGCATGGTCTGGCCCCCCGCATCAGAGCCGTTGCCGTTCGCTTCACAGCGTGCTTCCCAGCGCCTTGCCGTAGATGGTTTTGTAGTGGGCGATGCTCAGGCTCCAGTTGCGCTCGCTCTCCACGAAACGGCGGCCATTGGTGCGCAACCTGGCGCCACCGTCGGGCAGGCTCAATGTGGCCAGTGCCTTGGCGGCCAGGTCGTCGACGTCGCCAGCGCGGAACAGCACTCCGGTATAGCCATCCTCGATCAACTCCTGGTGACCACCCACGTCCGAGGCGATGAGGAGGCGCCCCTGGGCCATGGCCTCCAGGGGTTTCAGGGGCGTGACCAGATCGGTCAGGCGCATGGCGTGGCGCGGGTAGGCCAGCAGGTCCACCAGGTCGTAATAATGGTTCACCTCGGCATGGGGCACCCGGCCGACGAACACCACCTTGTCCGCCAGGCCCAGGGTGGCCGCCTGGGCCTTGAGTTGGGCCTCCTGGAAGCCGCCGCCCACCAGGAGCAGTTTGACGTCCGGTGCCCGCGCCAGAATCCGGGGCAGCGCCTTGATCAACAGGTCGAGGCCTTCATAGGCGTAAAAGGAACCGAGGAAACCGATCACCCGGCTATTGCCGAGGCCCAGCCGGGCCCTCAGTTCCGGATCGGGCTCGCCGCCGACACTGAAATGCTCGATATCCACCGCGTTGGGCACCACGCCGATCTTTTCCAGCGGGATGCCGCGGGCCACCAGATCGCCACGCAGGCCGCCGCAGATGGTGACGACCTGGCTGGCCTGTCGCACGGCGCGGGTCTCCATGGCGTGGGTGAGGCGATAGCGCAAACCCCATTCCGACTGGGTGCCATGGTCCACCGCCGCGTCCTCCCAGAAGGCGCGGATCTCGTACACCACCGGGATACCAAGCTGCTGCCCGACATGCAGGGCCGGGTAGGCGTTGAGCACCGGCGAGTGGGCATGCAGCAGGTCCGGCTGGATGCGGCGCGCCAGTTCCAGCAGGCGCTGCTCGGTGGCATGCATGAAGGCCCATTGATTGAAGAGGGGCAGGCGGCTCAAGGCACCGCTGGGCAGGGGCGTGCGGTAAAAGCGCAGATCCTCGATCTGTTCTTCCGCTAGCCCGGTCTGGCCTTGCTTGGGACTGGTCAGGTGAAAGGTTTCCCAGCCCAGGCGGCGCTGCCCGCGCAGGATGTTGGCGCTGCGGAAGGTGTAGCCCGAATGCAGCGGCAGGGAGTGGTCGAAGACGTGGAGGATGCGCAGGGTCATGCCTGAATCTCCTGGT
>CAIXFP010000603.1 GCA_903918705.1 uncultured Pseudomonadota bacterium | reverse complement strand
GTTCTACCCGGACCTCAACGACCCGAACTTCGCCTCCAGCCTGGCCGTGTTCCACCAGCGCTTTTCCACCAACACCTGGCCGGAGTGGCGCCTGGCGCAACCGTTCCGCTATCTGGCGCACAACGGCGAGATCAACACCGTGCAGGGCAACCGCAACTGGTCGCGAGCCCGTGAACAGAAGTTCCAGAGCCCGCTGATTCCCAACATGCAGGACGTGCTACCGATGGTAGGCGTAAAGGGCTCCGACTCGATGTCCTTCGACAACATGCTCGAAGGCCTGGTGATGGGCGGCGCCGGCCTGTTCCGTTCGATGCGCATGATGGTGCCGCCGGCCTGGCAGAACGTCACCAACATGGACCCGGACCTGCGTGCCTTCTACGAATACAACTCCATGCACATGGAGCCGTGGGACGGCCCCGCCGGCATCGTCATGACCGACGGCCGCTATGGCGTGTGCATGCTGGACCGCAACGGCCTGCGCCCGGCGCGCTACGTCATTACCCGCGACCGCTACGTCACCATCGCTTCCGAAGTGGGGGTGTGGGATTACGGCGGCCCCGAGAACATCATCGCCAAGGGCCGCGTGCGCCCCGGCCAGATCGTTGCCGCCGACCTGGAGGCCGGGCGTTTCCTGCTGCCGGAAGACATCGACGCGATGTTGAAGTCGGCGCATCCCTATCGCGATTGGCTCAAGGCCCACTCCCAGCGCATCGAATTCGGCCTGGAACAGGATAGCGACTACCCGGCCATGGATGCGGCGAGTGTGGCCACCCACCAGAAGCTGTTCAACGTCAGTTCCGAAGAACTCGACCAGGTGATCCGCGTGCTGGCCGAGGAAGGCCAGGAAGCGGTGGGCTCCATGGGCGACGACACGCCCATGGCGGTGTTGAGCCAGAAGGTGCGTTCCCCCTTCGATTACCTGCGCCAACAGTTCGCCCAGGTAACCAACCCGCCCATCGACCCGATCCGCGAAGCCATCGTCATGTCGCTGCATACGGTGTTCGGGCGCGAGCGCAACCTGTTCGAGGAAACCCCGCAACACGCCGACCGCATCGCATTGAATTCCCCGGTGCTGTCCAACGAGACCTACCGCGCCGTCACCGGCAGCAGCGACCCGGCCTACGCCGCCGTGCATTTCTACCTGCAGTACGATCCGGCCAAGGGTAATCTCAAGTCCGCCCTGGAAACCCTGGCGGCCGACGTGGTCGCCGCGGTGAAGTCGGGCAAGGTGATCGTGGTGCTGTCGGACCGCACCATTTCCCAGGACACCCTGACCATTCCCGCCCTGTTCGCCGTGGGCGCCGTGCACCACGCCCTGATCGCCGCCGGCCTGCGCTGCGACGCCAACATCGTGGTGAAGACCGGCGCCGCCCGCGACCCGCACCAGATCGCCGCCCTGATCGGCTACGGCGCCACCGCCGTCTACCCCTACCTGGCCTACCAGGCCATCCTGCAGATGGTGCGCGGTGGCGAACTCCAGGTGAAGGCGGAAAAGGCGTTGATGAACTACCGCAAGGGTATCGACAAGGGCTTGCTCAAGGTCATGTCCAAGATGGGCATTTCCGCCATCGCGTCCTACCGCGGCGCCCAGTTGTTCGAAGTGGTGGGCATGCACGAGGACGTGGTGGCCCTGTGCCTGAAAGGCACCGTGTCCCGGGTCTCCGGCAGCAACTTCAGCGACTTCGAGTCGGATCAAGCGAGACTCAACCGCGCCGCCTACAACCCCATGAAGTCCATCCCGGCCGGCGGCCTGCTCAAGTTCATGTATGGCGAGGAATACCACGCCTACAACCCGGACGTGGTGCAGGAACTGCAGAAGGCGGTGCAGACCGGCTCCTACGAGGCCTACCAGAAATACGCCGCCACCGTGAACCGGCGCCCGGTGGCCATGCTGCGCGACCTG
>CAIXFP010000602.1 GCA_903918705.1 uncultured Pseudomonadota bacterium | reverse complement strand
TGCAGTTCCCGCAGCAGGCGGTCGTACTCGGCGTCCGGAATCGCGGGGTCGTCGAGGACGTAGTAGCGGTAGTTGGCGTCCTCGATCAGCCGGCGCAGTTCCAGTACGCGCTGTTCCGCCTCACCGCTCAATGCCGTCTCCAGGCCGACGTGGGGCCGACAAGTTGGGCACGCCGCGCTTTGCCCAACCTACGCCACTCACGCAAACAAGCGCAATGCCCGCTCCCCACCGGCCGGGATGTTCTGCCGCTGCATGCGGGCATAGAACTCCAGCAGCCGGGCACGGTCGCGGTTCAGGCTGTCGCCGCTGACGGCGCGGCCGTTGTCGTCCACCAGGCGGCCATTCAGACGATCAGCCAGGCTAAAACCGAATTCGGTCATGCGATCGAACACGTTGACGCCGTCCGCCACCCGCGGCACGTCGAACAACAAGGTCACGCCGTGGGTGGTAAGGCCGCGCCCATCCAGGGGGAATGGGCTCTCCTCCTGGTTGGTCAGGGAGAACAGGCTGTGGCTGCCGGCATCGCGGGCGTGATAGATGCCGTCCCGTTCCAGGGTGAGCCCGGCGGCACTGGTCTGGGTGTGGATGGCTTCGCTGGTGAAGGGATGGCTATCGCCGGAAACCACGTTGAGGCCCATCAACACGTCCACGTCCATGCAGAACAGGTCGAGGGCGTGGGCGCGATCCAGTGCTTCTTCCTTGTCCGGGCAGATCACCGCCCCGCCCGCATCGGCGGCGAAGGTGTAGAGGGTGCGGCAGAAGGTATCGAGCTGGTCCTGGGCCAGGGCGCCACCGCGATCCGCCAGTTGCAGACCCAGTTCCATCTGGCCGTAGGCATTGCGGGAACTGCTGGTGACCGCTTCCCAGCCGCCGTCGGCGCGCTGGCCGAACACGCGCACCGGCTTGCCGATCCGGCGCAGGCTACCCAGGAGTCCGGCATAAGAGGTGAACGCCGGGGTGGCGAACTTGAGTCGGGCGATGTATTCGGTCAGGAGATCAAGGCCACTGTCGCCCGCCGGGGCCGCCGGGATCGCCGAGGCCGAAGCGCGGGGCGGGACGCTCAGCGGCGGCAGGTAGCCGAGGTCCTCTTCCGGTTCCTGGGTCTTGGCTGGCGGTTCGACCGTGACGCTGGGCGCGGCCGCTCGCGCCGGCTCCGCGCCGCGCGGGGTGGCCGGCAATTCGCCCAGCGGCGGCGGCAAGGGGGCTTCCTCGGTCGGAAGCGCTTGCTCCTTGGCCGCGATGACCTCGCCGAAAGAAAAATCCAGGTCGTGGCGCCCGGACTGCAACGGCGCGTCCGCATCCGCCACGGCCTGGCGGGCTTCCGGCGAGGAAGCTTCCTGGCCGGTCAACTGGATCCGGGTCTCGCCCTGGCGGCGGCTGGAATCGGAGCGCACCGCCTCCCCCAGCATGATGTCGTCGCGCTTGTGGGAGAACAGGCGATCCGCCTCCTTGCGGAAGCGTCGCTCCTGCACCAGGTTGTAGATCACGATGGCGCCGATCATGCCGATGCCGACGATGGCCAGGACTATCTGGAGCGTGGTCATCATTTGCTTTTGCTCTCCTCGCGGGGGGCGCCGCTGCCGCCGCCGGACGGCTTGCCGGTCTCGGGCTCGATTACGTGAATGAAAACTTCGTCGGAACGGATCATGCCCAACTCGAAACGGGCGCGACCTTCCAGGGCATCATAACCGCCGTGCAAATCCTGGGCCTCGGCGGCCAATTGAACGTTGCGGGCTTCCAGGGCCAGGTTGGCGGTCTTCTGAGCGCTCATTTCGCGCTCCAGTTCCCACACCCGCGGCCAACTGCCCTTCCCCAGCCAAAGCGGATATTGCAGGAGAAGGATCAGCACCACCAGCGCCCAGGACAGCCCGCGCATTTCATCTCAGTTGGTAGAACGCTTCTTTGCCGGGGAAACGCGCGCGCTCGGCGAGCTCTTCCTCGATGCGGAGAAGCTGGTTGTACTTGGCGATGCGGTCGGAACGGGAAATCGAACCGGTCTTGATCTGCAACGCATTCGTGGCCACGGCCAGATCGGCGATGAAGGCATCCTCGGTCTCGCCGGAACGGTGGGAAATCACCGAGGTGTAACCGGCGCGCTTGGCGGTTTCAATGGCGTCGAAGGTTTCCGAGACAGTGCCGATCTGGTTCAGCTTGATCAGGATCGAGTTGGCCACGCCCTTGGCGATGCCTTCGCGCAAGATCTTCGGGTTGGTGACGAAGAGGTCGTCGCCGACGATCTGAATGCGCTTGCCCAGCTTGGCGGTCTGCAGTGCCCAGCCGTCCCAGTCGCCTTCGGCCTGGCCATCCTCGATGCTGATGATGGGGTACTTGTCGACCCAGGCGGACAGGTAGTCAGTGAACTCCGCGGAGGTGAGCTTCAGTCCCTCGGACTCCAGCACGTAGCGGCCATCCTTGTAGAACTCGGAGGAGGCGCAGTCGAGGCCTAGCAGCACGTCGGAACCGGGCGTGTAGCCAGCGGCGGAGATGGCATCCACGATGTACTTGAGCGCTTCCTCGTTGGACTTGAAGTTGGGCGCGAAGCCGCCTTCATCGCCGACGGTGGTGGGGTGGCCCGCCTTGTCGAGGATCTTGCGCAAGGTATGGAACACCTCGGCGCCGCAACGCAGGGCTTCGCGGAAGCTCTT
>CAIXFP010000601.1 GCA_903918705.1 uncultured Pseudomonadota bacterium | reverse complement strand
GCGGCGGATTGTTGGGCACGCTGCGCTTTGCCCAACCTACAGCGCTGAATGGTTGTTTGCAGGCCGTGGTAGCGAAGCGTAACCCGGCAAGTATCGCGGTGTGTCGGGTTACGGCGCAAAAAGACACGCCTAACCCGACCTACAGTTGCTACTCGCCGGCGAGGCGCCGGCGCTACAGTCACAACAGCAGCCGCCTTACATCCGACAGCATCAGGCGCAGATGGCTGGTGAAGCGGGCACCGTCGGCGCCGTCGATGACCCGGTGGTCGTAGGACAGGGACAAGGGCAGCATCAGGCGCGGCTCGAAGGTCTTGCTGGCCTTGTTCCACACCGGTTTCCAGTCGGACCGCGACAGACCGAGGATGGCGACTTCCGGGCAGTTGATGATGGGCGTGAATTTGGTGCCGCCGATGCCCCCCAGGCTGGAAATGGTGAAGCAGCCGCCGGTCATGGCGTCGATCTTGAGCTTGCGCTCCCGCGCCAGTTCCGAGAGTTCCGCCAGTTCCCGGGCGATGTCCATGACGTCCTTCTTGTTGACGTCGCGGATCACCGGCACCACCAGGCCGTCCGGGGTGTCGCAGGCGAAGCCGACATGGAAATACTTCTTCAGCACCAGGCTTTCGCCGTCTGGCGCTAACGAGGCGTTGAAGGTCGGGTAGTTGCGCAGGGCATTGACCACCGCCTTCATCAGGAACGCCAGCAGGGTGAGCTTGACGCCCCGCCGGGCCGCCTCGTCCTGCATGGATTTGCGGAAGTCTTCCAGATCGGTGATGTCGGCTTCGTCGAACTGGGTGACGTGGGGCGCGGACACCCAGTTGCGGTGCAGGTTGGCGCCGGACAGTTTTTTGATGCGGGAAAGCGGCTTGCTCTCGATTTCGCCGAACTGGGCGAAATCAACCACCGGAGCGGGCGGGAAGCCCAGGCCGATGGCTTCCCCCGTGGGCTTGGCCAACTCGCCCTTGATCCAGTTCCGCACGTCTTCCTTGAGGATGCGTCCGCGCGGGCCGCTGCCCTTGATCCGCGCCAGGTCCGCGCCCAACTCACGGGCAAAACGGCGTATCGCCGGGCTGGCATGGGCCGGCTTGCCCGTGACGAACTGGGCGTGGGCGGCCACCGGGTCGGGCCGGTTCTTCGGGGGAATAGGGGTGGGGACTTCCAGGGCCGTGAGAGAGGGCGGCGGCACCCTCACTCCCTCCCCCGGGGGAGGGTTGGGGCGAGGGAAAGCCGCTTGCGGGGAATCCGCCCGGGTTCCCTCGCCCCCGGGCGAGGAAGGGGGCACGAACGACTTCACCATCGGCGTGGCGGCCTCCGGCGCGGCACAGTCGGAGGTGTCCAGCACCAGCATGGGCGAACCCGCCGAGACCTTGTCACCCACCTTGATCTTCAACTCCATCACGTTGCCGGCGCAGGGGGCGGGAATGTCCATGGCCGCCTTGTCGGATTCCACGGTCATGACCGCCGCGTCGGTGGCGAGGGTGTCCCCCACCTTGACCATGATTTCGATGACTTCGACATCCTTGAAGCTGCCGATGTCGGGGACGAGGATTTCCTTGATGCTCATGTTCTCGTCTCCTTGTCAGACGTTGACCGGGTTGGCCCGGCTGGCGTCGATGGCGTACTTCTTGATGGCCTCGGCGGCTTTCGCGGCCGGGATCGCCCCGTCGTCCGCCAGGGCCTTGAGGGCGGCCAGGACCACGAAGCGGCGGTCCACTTCAAAGAAGCTGCGCAGGGCTTCACGGGAATCGGAACGGCCATAGCCGTCGGTGCCCAGGGTGACGAAACGGCGCTTCACATAGGGCCGAATCTGGTCGGGATAGGCGCGCATGTAGTCGGTGGAAGCGACGATGGGGCCGGTGGTGGCGTCCAGGCATTGCTCGATGTAGCTGACCTTCTGCGGCTGGTCCGGGTGCAGCAGGTTCCAGCGGTGCGCGTCCTGGGCTTCGCGGCGCAGTTCGTTGAAGCTGGTAGCGCTCCACACGTCGGCGGCGATACCCCAATCGGCTTCCAGCATCTCGGCTGCGGCCATGACCTCGCGCAGGATGGTGCCGGAGCCCAGCAACTGGACGCGGGGCTTCTTGTTTTTCCCCTTGCCCCTGGCGCCCTCGGAGAGCCGGTACAGGCCCATGAGGATGCCCGCCTCGACGCCCGCCGGCATGGCCGGGTGGCTGTAGTTTTCGTTCATCACCGTGAGGTAATAGAACACGTCCTCCTGCTCCCGCAGCATGCGGCGCATGCCGTCGTGGACGATCACCGCCAGTTCGTAATGGAAGGTGGGGTCGTAGGCGACGCAGTTGGGGATCATGGCCGCCTGCAGATGGCTGTGGCCGTCCTCGTGTTGCAGGCCCTCGCCGTTCAGCGTGGTGCGTCCCGCCGTGCCGCCCAGCAGGAAGCCGCGGGCGCGGGAGTCGCCGGCGGCCCAGGCCAGGTCGCCGATGCGCTGGAAGCCGAACATGGAGTAGTAGATGTAGAACGGCAGCATCTGCACGCCCACGGTGCTGTAGGCGGTGGCGGCGGCGATCCAGGAGGAGAAGGCGCCGGCCTCGTTGATGCCCTCT
>CAIXFP010000600.1 GCA_903918705.1 uncultured Pseudomonadota bacterium | reverse complement strand
GTATAGCGTGAACGCATCAAGGCCTCGGCGCTGGCGGGTAGGGTGCCGGCCAGGCAGGGGCCACAGCAGGTGGACAGGGCACTGCCGGAACCGCAGGGGCAATCGGAATCAGACGGCATGGGGTTGCGTGAAGCGTGTCGTGAGATCGCATCATCGGCGCCAACCCGGCCGCAATCAAGTTAAAGTCCAGCCCGATCCTGCCGCTAAGGCTGTCTCGACAACTGTGAAGGGGCCACCATGGCGGAATATCAGGACGACACGGGCGCGGCGCGGCCCGAGCGGCGCCAGCAACGCTATCTGCGCGATCTGTTCGATGATGTCGTGCGCCAGGTCGAACCGTTCTTCCGGGAGGGGGGCGGGCTCAACGGCCAACGCACGGATTTCTGGGTGGCGCGAACCATTCGCGATGCCCATTCCGAACTGAGCCACGATGAGGTGCAGGTGCTCGCCAACGCGGCCATGCGCTATTACCAGGAACGCAAGCATCTGGTGGCGTAGCGCCGCCCGGCCCAGCGCCGCGCGGGGGCGCCGGCAAGCGTCCATCCGGACGGGGGAGCGGGTCGGCCCGCCGCTACAGGAGCGGAACAGAGCACCGGGGTCTTTGTCCCCCTGTCATTTCGGCGAAAACGGAAACGTCAGAGGGCGTTGATTTCCGCCCTGAATTCCTCGCCACCCTCCGTGTTGATTGTGCGCTGCAATACGGGTTTAATGCCGCGACACGAATCAGGCTGCGATAGCCCAAGAGGACGGAGAATGAAGCCAGCGCGCCCCTATTTTCTTGATCTCGCCGCCATACGCCTACCCATAGGCGGCATGGTGTCCATCCTGCACCGGGCCAGCGGCGCGGCGCTCTCCCTGTCCATCCCCTGTCTGCTCTACACCCTGATGCTGTCCCTGCGCTCGCCCCAGGATTTCCAGCGGGTGTCGCTATGGTTCCACGGCGGGTTAGGCTGGCTGCTTTCCCTGGGGGTGACCTGGGCGCTGTCGCACCACTTTCTGGCGGGCCTGCGCCACCTCGGTTTCGATCTGGGCCTGGGCGAAGCCAGGGAAACCGCCCGAGCGACCGCCTGGACCAGTCTGCTGCTGGCGGCGTTGCTGACCGCCCTGGTCGCCTTGTGGAGGATGGCATGAGCGCGGCGGCCTTCTCCAGAACGGTGGGCGGCGCCCGCCGCGGCCTCGACATGTGGCTGCTGCAGCGCGCCAGCGCGGTCTACATGGGACTGTTCCTGCCGGTTTTCCTGCTCTACGCGCTGTACGCGCCGCGTCTCGATTTCGCCGGCTGGCACGGCCTGTTCCGGCCCCTGAGCATCAAGGCGGCCGCACTCCTGTTCGTCGCCGCGCTTCTGGTGCATGCCTGGATCGGCCTGCGCGAAATCTTCATCGACTACCTGCACTGCGCCCGTTGCACTCTGCTGCGCCTGGCGCTGTATTTCGCCTTCGCCGTGCTCTACCTGGCTTGTCTGCTGTGGGCGGGTGACATTCTCTGGAGCGTGCGATGATTCCTAAACGAACCTTTGATGCCGTGATCGTCGGCGGTGGCGGCGCCGGCCTGCGCGCCGCCCTGCAACTGGCCGAGGCCAAGCTCAAGGTGGCGCTGATCTCCAAGGTCTTTCCCACCCGTTCCCATACCGTGTCCGCCCAGGGTGGCATCACCGCGGCCCTGGCCAACGTGTCCGACGACAACTGGC
>CAIXFP010000599.1 GCA_903918705.1 uncultured Pseudomonadota bacterium | reverse complement strand
TCGAGATCGAGGGCTTCGTACTCTGTGCCCTTGATCAGGTTGTTGAGGTTCGTCACATAGGCCTGATGGTGCTTGGCGTAGTGGTAGTCGAAGGTCTCGGCGCTCATGTGGGGCGCCAGGGCGTCCTTGGCGTAGGGCAGGGCGGGCAGTTGGTGTTCCATATGCTGTATCTCCGTGATGAGTGGGTGCGTCTGCAAGCTAGACGGCGCGATTTTACGGATGCGTGCTGGCTCCGGCAATGGTTGACAGAAACTATTGGGTATTATTTTGTGGCTGACCTTGGCAGGACTGCGCCGCTCGCTTGGGCCAGGCTTGGCGTGCCGGCATCCCGGCGAGCCTGGATCGCGGCGGGCTCACCAGGGCCAGGATGCGGGAAGGCCCGATGAGGTTTCAGTCGGCGTCGGCAAACTGCCTGGCGATTTCACGAAAATTCATCTCCTCTGCCAGCAAGCTATCCAGCACGTCGGGGTCGAAATGCTGGGGGCTTTCCAGGCTGCTGAGGAATAGCACCGGAATGTCCTGGCTGGCGGATTCCGCCTTGATCCGCCGGCAGGTCTCGAATCCATCCATCCGCGGCATGACGACATCGAGCAGGATCAGGTCGGCCGGCTGGCCGGCGTCCAGGTAATCGAGTACCTGCTGGCCATCGGCCACGCCATGGACCACATAGGCGTCGGCGAGGAAGGCTTCCAGCACCAGCAGGTTCTCCAACTGGTCGTCGGCGATCAGGATATGAGCAGCGTTGTCGTTTATGGCGGGCTCCTCGTCACTCATGGCCGGCTTGGCCATGCTCCGTCAGTTCCGCGAGAAATCGTTCGGTGAGGCTGGCCAGTTCCCGCGCGACGGTGTCGGCATCCTCGCTGGCGTCGCGAGCGGCCCGCTCGACCCGAGCGGCCATTTCCATCACCGGCCTGGCGTGCAGGTTGCCCGCCACACCCTTCAGGGCATGGGCCAACTCGGCCAGTTCGTTGAAATGCCCGGCGGCCGCGGCGGCACGCAGACTGGCTGGCTTGTCCCGCTGGCCGGACTGAGCCAACTGGATCAGCTTGCCGATCAGGCCGGGCTTGCCGCCATAGGCAGCCTGCAAGGCGTGCCAGTCGATCAGCCCGGCCGCCTTGAACGGAGCCGTGGACACCGTGGCCGTGGTCGAATTCGGTCTCTGCCGCAGGATGGCGCCGATGAGCAACGCTGGGAGGACCGGCTTGGTGACGTGGTCGACCATGCCGGAGTCCAGGCAGCGGGCGTGCTCTTCCGCCAGCGCGTGGGCGGTCAGTCCGATGATCGGCAGGTCGGGGGCGATGGCCTTGATCCGTCGGGTCGCCTCGTGGCCGTCCATTACCGGCATCTGCACGTCCATCAATACGACTTCGAAAGCGCCGGGATGCTCCGCCACCAGATTCACCGCTTCCTGCCCGTTCTCGGCGAATACCACTTCGGCTCCGGCATCTTTCAGAATGTCCTCCAGGATCAACCGGTTCACCTCGACATCCTCCGCCGCCAGGATGCGGTAGCCGGCAAGCGGTTCTTGCCTGCCGGCCACGATGGAGGTTGCCTGTGCCGGTGCGGTGGCTTGCGGCAAAGGCAGGGACAGGGTGAAGGCGCTGCCTTGCCCGACCCGGCTTTCGACCGTGATGTCTCCGCCCATCAGGCGCGCCAGGCGCTGGCTGATGGCCAGGCCGAGACCGGTGCCACCGTAGTTGCGGGTGGTGGAACTGTCCGCCTGTTCGAATGGGGTGAACAGCCGGCC
>CAIXFP010000598.1 GCA_903918705.1 uncultured Pseudomonadota bacterium | reverse complement strand
GGCGCCGATGAATCCCGCCGCCATGAACGCCATGATGGCGCCCATGAACCCGAATCTCTACAGCCAGTGGATGGGCGCCGGCATGAATCCGCAGACCTATGGCCCCTGGGGCCAGATGATGCCCATGCCGGGTGGCCAGGCCGCAATGCCGGCCATCGATCCCGCCGTTTTGATGAAGTTGCTGCAACAGATGGTTCCCGCGCAAGCCGCGCAGCCCGCGAAGTAAGCATTCCGCGCCACGCTGCTCGATTGGCCGAGTGCCTGGCCCTCCGGGCAGCCGGGATCGCGGTATAGATCCGATTTCGCCGGCCGTGGGCCGCCGCTCCAGTCTCAATCCCGCCAGATCACGCTGGCCATCCGGCCAGTGCGGGATGCGCGGCGGTAGGAGAAGAAGCGCGGATCATTGAAGGTGCACAGGCCACCGCCATGGACCTGGGACACCCCCACCGTCGCCAGCCGGATGCGGGCGAGGGCATAGAGGTCCGCCAGCCATTTCCGGGGCGCCCCATCCAGGGTGCCGGGCAGTGCCGGACGGAATGCGATGCCGGCCAGGGCATGCCGGCTGACGAAGGCATCACGCACTTCGTCTCCCACTTCAAAAGCCTCCGGGCCGATGGCCGCGCCCATCCAGGCCAGGATGTTTTCGGGCGGCACCGCCATGGCCGCCACCGTGGCTTCCAGCACCCCGCTGAACAGGCCGCGCCAGCCGGCATGGGCGGCGGCCACCACACTGCCCGTTACGTCACAGAACAGTACCGGCAGACAGTCGGCGGTGAGCACGGCGCGCGCTTCACCGGGGTGAAAGGCGACGGCGGCATCGGCGGTGGGGGAGAACGAATCCGTCTTGCCTTCGGTAAGGGTCGGTTTCTCACCCCCGGCCCCTCTCCCGGGGGGAGAAGGGAGGATTGCCACGTCGCAGCCATGTACCTGGTTCAACCAGAGCGGTTCGTCCGGCAGCCACTGCCTGAGCAGGCGGCGGTTCTCCGCCACCGCCGCGGGGTCGTCATCGACGTGACTGGCCGGGTTGAAGCTGGAATATGGTCCCTGGCTGACGCCGCCGCCGCGGGTGGTCATGAAGGCATGCACGTTGGCCGGTGCCGGCCAGTCGGGAGTGATCCAGTCAGGCGGCATCGTCGCGTTCCAGTTGCTCCAGCAGCCCGGCGAAATCCGGCGGCGGCGGGGCTTCCCATTGCAGCGACTCACCGCTGACCGGATGCACCAACCCCAGGCGCACCGCGTGCAGGGCCTGGCGCGGAAAGGCGATGGCGCTGCGCTTGCGTCCCGCGTAGACCAGGTCGCCCAGCAAGGGATGGCCGACGTGAGCCAGATGCACCCGGATCTGGTGGGTGCGTCCGGTGGCGAGGCGGCACTCCACCCAGGCATGTTCCGCGAACTGGCGCAGCACTTTGTAATGGGTGAGGGCGGGCTTGCCCCGGTCCTCCTCCACCACCGCCATCTTCACCCGCTGGGTGGGATGGCGGCCGATGGCGGCCTCGATGTCGCCTTCGGGCGGCTGGATGCGGCCCAGGGCTACCGCCCAGTAGATCCGCTTCACCGTGCGTGCCTGCAGGTCGCGCACCAGTTGGGTCTGCGCTTCCAGGGTCTTGGCCACCACCATGAGGCCGGAGGTGTCCTTGTCCAGGCGGTGGACGATGCCGGCCCGGGGCAGGGTGGCGGCACTGGGCACATGGTGCAGCAGGGCATTGAGCAGGGTGCCTTCCCAGTTGCCGGCACCCGGATGGGTGACCAAGCCGGCCGGTTTGTTCAGCACCAGGATGGCTTCATCCTCATGGACGATGGCGAGGGCGATGTCCTCGGCCTGGTGGGGCAGTTCGGCGGGATGGAGTTCCACGGCGACGCTGATCCGCTCGCCGCCCCAGACCTTCTGCTTGCGGCTGACTTCGGCATCCTCTATGCGCACCAAGCCCGCGTCTATCCAGGCCTGGATGCGGCTGCGCGAATATTCCGGCAGGAGTTCCGCCAGGCTCTGGTCGAGGCGGCGGCCGGCATGTTCGTCGGGGATGGTGAGGTGGCGGCTGGGCTGCATGGGTATAATCCGCGCGCCTTATTTGGGGATTGAGATGCCGCGCATTCTAACTTTGCTTCTGTTGTTGGGTTCTCTGGCCGCGTTGCTGTCCGGTTGCGGCTTGCTGCCGGATCAGATCGACGAGACCAAGGACTGGTCGGCGTCCAAGCTCTACTACAGCGCGAAGGAGAAGATGGCCGACGGCAATTTCACGGAAGCCGTGAAGCTGTTTGAAAAGCTGGAAGCCCGCTATCCCTACGGCGCCTTCTCCCAGCAGTCGGAGCTGGAATCGGCCTATGCCTATTACAAGGATAGCGAGCCGGCTTCCGCCATCGCCGGCTGCGACCGTTTCATCAAGCTGCACCCCAACCATCCCAACGTGGACTACGCCTACTACCTCAAGGGCCTGTCCAGTTTCGTGGAAGATTCCAGCGCCCTCGCCCAGTTCGCCGATCAGGACATGAGCGAGCGCGATCCCAAGTCGACCCGTGAGGCGTTCGAGGCATTCAAGGAACTTGCCACCCGTTTTCCCCAGAGCAAATACACTCCCGACGCAATGGGCCGCATGAAGTACCTGGTGGACAATCTCGGGGCTCACGAGGTGCGCGTGGCGCGCTATTACTACCGGCGCGGCGCCTATGTGGCGGCTGTCAACCGGGTCAAGTACGCGCTGGAAAACTACCGTCAGGCCCCCGCCCTGGAAGAAGGCTTCGCGATCATGGCCAAGAGCTATGACAAGCTGAACCTGCCCGACCTGCGCGACGATGCCTTGCGCGTGCTCAAGCTCAATTTCCCGAAGAGCGCCTACCTTGCCGGCGACGGCGCGGTCGAGTCGAAAGCCTGGTGGAAACTCTGGTAACACGGTAGCGCCGGCGTCTCGTCGGCAGTCGCCGGCGCCGCAGAGATGGTCGCCCACGCCCTCACCCTCGCTTCCCATGATGCCGAGTCCTGGCTCGCCAGCCTGGAGGAGGTGTATTCCGGTGTCCAGCGCGAAGTCCTGAAACTCGCCCTGGAATGGCTCGCCGAGCATGCCGGGGAGACCCGGGTCGATACCGGCGCCGATCTGGCCCACCATAGCCTGGGCACGGCGGCGATCCTGGCCGGCATGCGTTTCGACGCGGAGACCGTCGCCGCGGCACTGCTATGCGGCCTGCACGATGCCGCGCTGAGCCGGGACAAGCTGGCCAAGACCTTCGGCGAGCACCTGACCACCCTGGTGGAAGGCGCGGCAAAGCTGAACCGGATGGATCGCCTGCTCACGGAGCTTGCCGCCGAAGGTGGGCAAAGCGAGGCCCTGCGGCAGATGCTGCTGGCCATGACCGATGACATCCGGGTGGTGCTGATCAAGCTGGCCGAGCGGACCCAGGCCCTGCGCGAACTGGCCGGCAAGGAGGCGGACGAGTCGCTGCGCCGCAAGATCGCCGCCGACGTGCGCGAGCTTTATGCGCCCCTGGCCAACCGCCTCGGTGTCTGGCAACTCAAGTGGGAACTGGAGGACCTTTCCTGCCGCTACCTGGAGCCGGACACCTACCGCCAGATCGCCCGGTTGCTGGACGAACGCCGCCTCGACCGCGAGTGGTACATCGAGCAGGTGATCAGGCAATTGGCCGATGCCCTGGCCGCCGACGGCATCACCGGCTACACGGTGAACGGCCGGCCCAAGCACATCTCCAGCATCCTGGCCAAGATGCGCAAGAAGCGGTTGTCCTTCGACGAGGTCTACGACGTGCGGGCGCTGCGCGTGCAGGTGCGGGACGTGAAGGACTGCTTCCATGCCCTGGGGCTGGTGCACAGCCTGTGGCAGCCCATCCCCGGCCAGTTCGACGACTACATCTCGCGCCCCAAGGGCAACGGTTACAAGAGCCTGCACACCGCCGTGGTGGGCCCGGAGAACAAGGCGCTGGAAGTACAGATCCGCACCTTCGACATGCACCAGGAGGCGGAACTCGGCGTGGCCGCCCACTGGCGCTACAAGGAAGGCGGCAAGTCCCAGGGCGATGCCCTCCAGGACAAGATCGCCTGGCTGCGCCAGATCCTGGCCTGGAAACAGGAATTGGGGGAAGGGGAAGGGCAGGGCGAGGGCCATGATCTGGCCCAGCACTTCCGCAACGAACTGTTCCAGGACGAGGTGTTCGTCCTCACCCCCCAGGGCAAGGTGGTGGCGCTGCCCTCTGGCGCCACGCCCCTGGATTTCGCTTATGCCGTGCACACCGAGTTGGGCCACCGCTGCCGCGGCGCCAAGGTGGAAGGCAGTCTGGTGCCCCTGGATACCGCCCTCAAGACCGGGCAGCGGGTGGAAATCCTCACCGTCAAGCAGGGTGGTCCCAGCCGCGACTGGCTCAACCCGCACCAGGGCGTACTGAAGACCAGCCGCGCCCGCAACAAGGTGCGGCAATGGTTCAAGCAGCAGGACCACGCCACTCATGTCCAGGAAGGCCGCGACCTGCTGGACCGGGAACTGCACCGGCTCAACCTGGCCAACGTCAACCTGGACAAGCTGGCCGTCCGCCTCAAGTTTCCCGACCTGGACGAGCTATGTGCCGCCCTGGGCCGGGGCGACCTGGGCAGCGGTGCCCTCGACCGTGCTTTGCAGGAAGAATTTATTCCCGCACCGGAAAAGCCCCTGGTCAGCGCACCCAAACGCAAGTCCACCGCAGGCGGCATTCTGGTGGAGGGCGAACCCGGCCTGCTTACCCAGATGGCCGGCTGCTGCAAACCGGTGCCCCCCGACGCAATCGTCGGCTACACCACTCAGGGCCACGGCGTCACCATCCACCGCGCCGATTGCCCCATGGTGAAGCACCTGCCGGAAGACAAGCGTGCCCGGCTGCTGGCGGCGGAATGGAGTGGCTCGGAGGATGGCAACAATGTGTTCGCGGTGGACATCGAAATCACCGCCCATGACCGTTCCGGCCTGCTCAAGGATGTGGGCGAGCTGTTCGCCCAGGAAAAAATAAATGTGGTGCGGGTCAACACCCTGTCCCAGGACGACATGGCGCGCATGGAATTCACCCTGGAAGTGAAGGACATCGCCCAGCTCGCCCGCTTCCTCGCCCGCGCCGGCCATGTGCGCGGCGTGCATTCGGCGCGCAGGAAGTAGGCGTAGGCCCCCTCTCCCTTCGGGAGAGGGGTGGGGTGAGGGAGCACCGGGGGTGAATCGACCTGAATCCGGCAGTTGAAGCCGCAGCCCAACATGGAGGCGGGTTGTTGGGCACGCTGCGCTTTGCCCAACCTGCGGCTTACGGTTTCAACTGCCGCATTTAGGTTCAACCACCGGGATGCCCGCCCGCGCCGTATGGTTCAGGTGTTCTGCTGGATGCCCGCCACCACCCAGCCATGGCTGGCATCCAGGGGGCGGGTGAGATGCCATATTTCGTCGAAGGCCGCGGCCTGTTCGCTGTCTTCGCGCAGCATGCCGTGGAAACGCACGCTGACGATCTGGCGGTTGCCTTCCGCCACGGCATCCAGCACTTCGGCGTTGAGCACCACCACTTCGGTACGCTGCGCGGCGCCGTGGCGATCGTCGATGTCCAGCTTGAACTCGGCGTACATCTCGGGGGAGGTGAATTCGCGCAGGTCGTCCAGATTGCCGGCGTCGTTGGCCGCCTGCAGGCGCAGAAAGTTGACCTTGGCCTGGCGCACGAAGGCTTCGGCGTCGAAATCCGCGGGTAGGGCGGGGGGCGCATTGCGGTATTCGCTGGCGCCGCCGGACGGAACCTGGGCCGGCTCGAAGCGGGCGGGGGCGTCGCCTCCGGCGCTGGCGTACCGGGGAGGCTGGGGCTGGCCGCGGCGCATGACCCAGCCGATCAGCATGAACGCGGCCAGCACCAGTAGGGCGATCAAGAGGAAGTTCGCCACGGCGCCACCCAGGCCGAAATGCGACAGCAGCGCCGCCAGGCCGATGCCCGCGGCCAGGCCGGCCAGGGGCCCCATCCAGGAGCGCTTGCCGGGTTGCGCCGGGGTGGCGGGGGCCTGGGAGGGAGGGTTCCGCGCCTGGTTCGGCGTCGCCTCGCGCCGGGGCAAGGACTGGCGCTGCATGCCGTAGGACTTGCCACCACCCAGACGGCGCGCTTCTGCATCCTGCAGGGTCATGGCGAAACACAGGAAGAGGGCGAACAGGGTCAGCAACACTCTTTGCATGGGGTGTATCTCCGAAGTGGAAGGCTGTGCATTCTATGTGCGGATGGGCGGCCCGCCCACGCTCAATTCTTGCCGCGACGCAACCATTGCCGGGCCAACCCCGATATGCGTCTATACTCGGCCCGCCCCTGATGTGGGCACTCTCCTTCCCTGGCCCGGAGTCCTCACCGGGCAAGAAAATTCCCAGCAAGTCTCCTCGGACCGGACAGCAGCGCATCGGATGGCCGTCCCGTGGCCGGCATTCGGCTGCGCTTTGCAGATACTCTGGAGCCACCTCTTGAATAATTCCCTCCTTGCCCCCGCCCTGGCCAGCCTGTTCGCCTTCGCCTTGCCCGCCCAGGCCCAGAACGCGCCGCAGCCTTTCAACCCGATGGCCATGTTGGCGCCGATGATGACGCCCCTGGGCATGATGCTGGTGCCGACCTCCCCCTCGGCTTCGCCCTTTGCCGGTTTCAACCCGGCCACCCTGTTCAACCCGGCGATGTTCAATTCCCCCCAGTTCAATCCGGCGATGTTGCCTCGCATGCCGATGGCGCCGCCGCCCGTCGGCATGGTGCCCTTCACCGGCCTGCAGGAGACCCCCGAGGCCTATGGCATGCCGGCCCAGATGCCGAATCCGTTCGTGGGCATGCCGCAGCCCATGCCGAATCCTTTCGCGAGCATGCAGCAACCGAATCCCTTCTCCGGCATGCAGCAACCCATGGTGAACCCCTTCGCCGTCATGCAGCAGTTCACTCCGCCGCAGATGCCCAATCAGGCGGCCTTCCCCATGCTTCAGGGTTTCCCCGGTTTTCCTTTTCCTAGCGCCCGCTGAACGATGGCGGCCCCTGCCCGAAAGGGTGGGGGATGCCATGTTTGGGGAAGTCCTCCGACCATGAATATCCAGCGCCCCGGGGCGGACTACCAGGTCAAGTTTGAAACCTTGAACCTCGGAGGGCGGGATTACCGCATCCGCTCCCTGCTGGATCGCCAACAATTTTCCGATCCTGACGGCAGTGCCGAGCGCGCCGGCATTTCTTCCGCCACCTGGCCGTTGTTCGGCCTGGTCTGGCCTTCCTCGCGCATTCTGGCGGGGGCGATGCAGGACTACGCCATGGAAGGCAAGCGCATCCTGGAAATCGGCTGCGGCCTGGCTCTGGCCAGTCTGGTCATGGGGCGGCGGGGCGCGGACATCACGGCCAGCGATTGCCATCCTCTGGCGGCCGCCTTCCTGGCGGAAAACCTGTGCCTCAACGAGATGGCCCCGATTCCCTTCCAGACCGGAAACTGGTCAGCCAGCGATCCGGACCTGGGCCGCTTCGACGTCATCATCGGCAGCGATGTGCTCTATGAGCGGGATCAGCCGAACCTCCTGTCCCGCTTCATCGAGCGCCATTCCCGCCCCGACGTGGAAGTGATCATCGTCGACCCGGATCGCGGCAACCGGGCGAAATTCACACGCGACATGCAGGACCTGGGCTATGACCACAGCGAGGCGCGCGCCGCGACCCGGCAAACCAGCGGCGAGTCCTACAAGGGGCGCATCCTGAATTACCGGCGCGGGTAGGGCGGATCGCTCTTTGCGCTGCCTGCCCGCGGCTCAGTGCTCGTCCTTGTAGCGATCGCCGATTTCCAGGATTTGCGGCAGCAGATCGATGAATAGCGGCACCAGGCCAGGGTCGAAACCGATACCCGATTGGGCGCGCAGATAGTCGATGGCTTCCCGCGAACTCCACGCCCGCTTGTAGGGGCGCACGCTGGTGAGCGCGTCGTAGACATCGGCGATGCTGACGATGCGACCCTCCAGCGGAATCGCTTCTCCCGCCAGGCCTTGCGGGTAGCCGCCGCCATCCCACTTCTCATGATGGGTGAGGGCGATGGTGCGGGCCGCGATGAGCAGTGGGGAATCGTGTTCGCCGATGATTTCCGCGCCGATCTGGGCATGGGTCTTCATCACCTCCCATTCCTCCGCCTCCAGTTTCCCCGGCTTCAGCAGGATGCCGTCGGGGATGCCGATTTTTCCGACGTCGTGCATGGGGGCGGCGAGGAACAGCAATTCGCTCTGGGCGGCGGGCAGCCCCATGGCTTCGGCCAGCAAACGGGTGGTCTGGCTCATGCGGATGACGTGCATGCCGGTCTCGTTGTCGCGATATTCCGCGGCGCGCCCCAGGCGGCGGACCAGTTCGACGCGGCTGTGTTCCAGTTGCTCGGTACGCTCCCGTACCTTGGCTTCCAGGGCGCGGCTCTGGTTGAGGGCATCGAGATGGATACGCACCCGTTTGCGGACGATTTCCGGGTGGCAGGGCTTGTGCAGAAAATCCACCGCTCCCAGGTCCAGTCCGGCCTGCTCGTCGCGGGCATCGGTCAGCGCGGTGACGAAGATGACCGGGATGTCGCGGCTGCGCGGGTCCGCCTTCAGGTTCCGGCAGACCTGATAGCCGTCCATGTCCGGCATCATGATGTCGAGCAGGATCAGATCCGGAGCATGGCGCCGCGCCGTGGCCAGGGCGTCGAGGCCATTGGTGGCGATGAGCACGCGGTAGTGATCGCGCAGGATGTTCGCCATCAAATCGAGGTTTTCCGGGAGGTCGTCCACCACCAGGATGGTTCCCGAGTCGTGTGCCATGGTCATGTCGTTTCCTGAATATCCTTGAGCAGACTGATGGCCCGCGCGTAGTCGTAGCGGCCGATGGCCGCGGCGACCGCATCGGCGTCCGCGGGGCGTCCCGCCGCCAGGAGAGCCGCTTGCAATGAGTGCAACCGCTCGGCGGCGCTGGCGTCGCGCTGTTCCAGCAGATCGAGCATCTCGGCCAGCAGGGGGTGAAGTTCACCGGCGGCGGCCAGGGCGCTGACCGGCTCGCCGTCTTCCAGTTCGCCCAGACCCGCCCGGATCCGGGCGAGATCCGGCAGCAATCTGGCCAGGACGGCGGCCATGGCTTCGCGGTTCATTTCCCGTGTGGCGGTTTCCAGTTCGGCGGCGAGTTGGCCGAGGGTGAACGCACCGATGGTTTTCGCCACGCTCTTGAGGGTATGGGCGCGCCGGGTGGCGATGTCCCAGTCTTCGGCCGCGACGGCCAGATGGAAATCCGCCTCGAATTCCTGGCAGTGCTGGTCACGGAAGTTTCGCAACAGCTTGCGATAGAGTTCCGGCTTGCCGTTGGCCTGGGCCAGGCCAACGGCGCCGTCGATGCCGGGCAGGCCGCTCGCCAAACGGGCCGGCACGTCCGCGGAGGTGGCCGGTCGTGGCGGCTCCCCGCCGGGCGGCGCGGCGATGTGGCGGCTCAAGGTCTGGAACAGTTCGCCGATGTTGACCGGTTTCGCCAGGTAGCCATCCATGCCGGCGTCGGCGCAGCGTTGGCGGTCGCTCGGCATGACATTGGCGGTGAGGGCGATGATCGGCAGATCGCGGTAACACGCCTGGGCTTTCAGCCGGCGGGTCGCCTCGAACCCATCCATGACCGGCATCTGGCAGTCCATCAGGACACAGGCCGGCCGCGCCTGATGGATCGCTTCCAGGGCCTCCAGGCCGTTGCCGGCGACACGCACCCGGATGCCGGCGGTTTCCAGGATGTCGCGTAATACCTCCTGGTTCAGTTCCGTGTCTTCCACGATCAGCACCTCGGCGCCGCGCAAGGCATGGTCCGGCGGCTGCGCATAGACGCCGGCCTGGCGTGCGACTTCGCGGTTCAGTCCGAGCAGGGGCGCCACCTCGGCGAACAGATGGGTGGCACTGGTGGGTTTGCCGAGGAAGCCATCGAATTCCCGTTCGACCTGTTGCAGTGCCGGGTCATGGCTATACGCGGTCATCAGGAGCAGGGGCGGCGCGCGGCGGTCGGCATAGAGGGTGCGCAGGTGGCGCAGCACGGTGATGCCGTCCATGCCCGGCATGCGCCAGTCGATCAGGATGAACAGATAATCCGGCGCGTCCGGCCTGGCCACCGCGGCGAGCGCCGTCTGGCCCTCTGCGTAAGCCTCGGCGGTGAGGCCCAGTTGCCGTAGCTGGGCGCTCATCACGGTGCGCGCGATGTCGTTGTCGTCCACCAGCAGCACGGGCCGTGGCGCGAAGGGGCGCAGGCTTTGCGCCATGCGCGACGTGCCTGATAACGCGTCCTGGCGCACTCCCAGGTGGACGGAGAAATGGAACGTGCTGCCGCGGCCCGGTTCGCTTTCCACCCAGATCTTCCCGCGCATCATCTCCACCAGGTGCTTCGAGATGGCCAGTCCCAGTCCGGTGCCGCCATAGCGGCGGGTGGTGGAGGAGTCGGCCTGGGTGAACGGCGCGAACAGGCCCTGCTGCTGATCCTGGCTCAAGCCGATGCCCTGGTCGCTGACGGCGAAATGCAGGGCGATGCTGCTCACATCGAGGGCGTCGGTGCGCACCCGCACCACGATGTTGCCGCGCTCCGAGAATTTGATCGCATTGCCCACCAGGTTGATCAATACCTGCCCCAGTCGCAGCGGGTCGCCCACCAGGGTCTGGGTGAGGGCAGCCTCGACATCGAAAGCGAGTTCGATCCCCTTGGCCTCGGCCTTTTCCGCCAGGAGGGTGCCAAGATTGTCGAGCACGCTGTCGAGGTTGAACGGCACTTGCTCCATGGCGAGCTTGCCGGCTTCGATTTTCGAGAAATCCAGGATGTCATTGATGATGTGCAACAGGGAGTCGGAAGCGCCCTTGATCTTGACCAGATAGTTGCGCTGCTTGCGGTCGAGGGATGTGGCCAGGGCGAGTTCGGTCATGCCGGTGATGGCGTTCATCGGGGTGCGGATCTCATGGC
>CAIXFP010000597.1 GCA_903918705.1 uncultured Pseudomonadota bacterium | reverse complement strand
GCGCGCAAGCATGTGGCTTACAAGGAAACCAAGCTGAAGTAGGCAGTTTCCTCAGGTCGATAAAAAACCCCGCAATGCGGGGTTTTTTATCGACCTGTTCAACCGGCGCCCGCGACAACCACCACCCGGCCAGGTGCGGTTACCCGGCTCATTGGGGGGGCGGCGGCAACGGGATGATGCGGGCGGCATTCAAGGCGAGACGATCGCTGAGCCAGGCGCGCAGGCTCTCCAGTGCCACCGGCGCGTCCTGGTCGCCCGCCGCGGCGATCCACCAAACCTGCCCGGCGCGATCCCGCACCCGCAGGCTTTTTGCCTTGATTCCCGGCAGGTGCATGGCCTCCACCTGGCTGGTGAGGATGTCGGCGTCGGCCTGCTCGGGGAAGATGCCGAGCTGGACCGTGTAGCGCACCTTGCCCGAAGCACCGGTCGCTATCAACGGGTTATCCATGGGCTGGGACTTGTCGGTACTCTCGGGAGTCGTGACGGGCGATTTCGCCGCCGTGGGGCGCGAGTCGCCACCGCTTGGCCTGGCGGGCACGGCTCCGTTCTGGACGATCTGCTCGATGCCGGGAAGGCGGCCACGCGCATCGTCCGTCGTGAACACTCCCATGAACAGGGTGAGCACGCCGAAGATGACGAACAGCAGCACGAATCCGAGTTTCGCGATCATTATTTGTAACTCCCGCCTTACCGTTGGAATCCTCATCCCACGGGCGCCGCGCCAGGCTTCGCCCACGATCGTCATAATCCCTTCTTTCACGGCGCGCTGTCGAGTACCACGGCACACCTTTCTTGTTCATGCGACCGGCTTCGCCGGGTTTCCCGCCGTGCCCATGTAAAATGCCAAGTTGATTTTTTCGGTGTCTTCCCATGCTGACCGCTTCCAATCTCACCATCCAGTTCGGCGCAAAGCCGTTGTTCGAGAACGTCAACGTCAAGTTCGGCGACGGCAACCGCTATGGCCTGATCGGCGCCAACGGCTGCGGCAAGTCCACCCTGATGAAGATCCTCGCCGGCGTCCTGGAACCCTCCGCCGGCAACGTCTCCCTCGACCCCCACGAGCGCATGGCGTTCCTGCGCCCGGACCAGTGCGCCTTCGAGGACGTGCGCGTGCGGGACGTGGTGCTGATGGGCCACGCCGAGACGTGGCGGGTGATGCGGGAGAAGGACGCCATCTACATGAACCCGGAGGCCACCGAAGCGGACTACCTGCATGCCGCCGATCTGGAGACCCAGTTCGGCGAGATGGGCGGCTATGACGCCGAGGCCCGCGCCGGCGAACTCCTGCTCGGCCTGGACATCCCCTCGGAGAAACACCAGGGGCCCATGCGCGAGGTGGCGCCGGGCTGGAAGCTGCGGGTGCTGCTGGCCCAGGTGCTGTTCGCCAACCCGGACATCCTGCTGCTGGACGAGCCCACCAACAACCTGGACATCAACACCATCCGCTGGCTGGAGAACGTGCTCAACAACCGCAATTCCACCATGGTGATCATTTCCCACGACCGCCACTTCCTGAACCAGGTCTGCACCCACATGGCGGACCTGGACTACCAGACCCTCAAGGTTTATCCGGGCAACTACGACGACTTCATGGAAGCCGCGACCCAAGCGCGCGAGCGCCTGAGCAACGCCAACGCCAAGGCCAAAGAGCGGGTGGCCGACCTGCAGGACTTCGTGCGCCGCTTCTCCGCCAACAAATCCAAGGCCAAGCAGGCCACCAGCCG
>CAIXFP010000596.1 GCA_903918705.1 uncultured Pseudomonadota bacterium | reverse complement strand
GCGACGATGCGGGCGATGTAGTGGGCGTCCACCAGGAAATGCTGGCCGAGGGACTTCTTGGCTCTCGGTAACGGGGCCTGGCTCACCGCTCCCCCTTTGGAAAGGAGGGTGAAAGACGCGCGCTCATAGCGGCGCCGCGGCGCGATGCAGGGCCATGTCGCGCGCCTTGTCCACCGCCGCGCGCAGGCTGCCTTCGCGCACGCGCCCGCCCCCGGCGAGATCCAGGGCGGTGCCGTGATCCACCGAGGCGCGGAGGATGGGCAGACCCAGGGTGATGTTCACCCCCTTGCCGAAGCTGGCGTGCTTCAACACCGGCAGGCCCTGATCGTGGTACATGGCCAGCACCGCGTCGGCCTCCGCCAGCAGGTGCGGCTGGAACAGGGTGTCGGCGGGCAGCGGGCCGCGCAGGCGCATGCCCTTGCCGCGCAGTTCGGCCAGTACCGGTTCGATGACCTCGATTTCCTCGTGCCCCAGGTGCCCCCCCTCGCCGGCGTGGGGGTTGAGGCCCGCCACCAGAATGCGCGGGTCGGCCACCCCGAAGTCGCGGCGCAGGGCGGCATGCAGGATGCGCAGGGTTTCCTTGAGCGACTCGCGGGTGATGGCGGCGGCCACGTCCTTCAGCGGCAGGTGGGTGGTGGCCAGGGCCACACGCATGCCGCCGCCTTCCAGTAGCATGACCACCCGGGGCGTGGCGGTGAGTTCGGCGAGGAATTCGGTGTGCCCGGTGAAGGGAATGCCGGCCTGGTTGATGATGCCCTTGTGCACCGGCCCGGTGACCAGACCGGCGAATTCGTGGTTGGCGCAGCCCACCACCGCCCAGCGCAAGGTTTCCAGCACGTAGGCGGCGTTGCCGGCATCCAGATGGCCGGCCCGCACCGGCACCGCCACCGGCATGTGCTGAATGCTCACCGGCGCGTCCAGGCCGAAGTCGTAATCCGGCACAGCGAAGGGCAGGCCCAGTTGCGCCGCCCGTGCGGCGAGCACGTCGCGATCGGCGAGGAATACCAGACGGCCCGGGGGCGGCGCCTGGGCCAGGAGCACGCAAAGGTCGGGACCGATGCCGGCGGGCTCGCCGGCGGTGATGGCCAGGGGCAGGGAGAGGTGGGCGGCTAACATGGCCGGCGATGGTAACTCAGGGCTCGCCCTGCATTGCCCAGCGACTGCATATTTCCAGGCCGGATTGCGACAATGCCGCACCCCTGACACCTCGCGCCAGGCCGGCTGTCTCACAGGAAACGCCCCGCTTCGAGATTGCATGAAATACCCGTATCCCGCTCTGTTCGTCGGCCACGGCAGCCCGATGAACGCCCTGGAAGACAACGACAACAGTCGTGCCTGGCGTGACTGGGGCAAACGTTTGCCGCGACCGCGGGGGATCCTGGTGATCTCGGCGCATTGGGAAACTTCGGGCGTGGCGGCGACCGCCATGCCCTGCCCGCGCACCATCCATGATTTCTCCGGCTTTCCCCGGCGCTTGGCCGAGTTTACCTATCCCGCGCCGGGCGACCCCGACCTGGCGCGGCGGGTGGCGGCGCTGCTGGCGCCGGAACCCGTGGCCATGGAGCAGGTGCGGGGGCTGGATCACGGCGCTTGGTCCGTCCTCGCCCATCTCTATCCCACCGCCGCGATACCCGTGGTGCAACTCAGCCTCGACCGTGGGCGCGACGCCGCCGCCCATTTCGCCCTGGCGCGCCGTCTGCGCCCGCTGCGCGACGAGGGCGTGCTGATCCTGGGCAGCGGCAACCTGGTACACAACCCGTGCCGCATGGATAGCCACCGCCATGAGGGCGGCTACACCTGGGCAATCCGCTTCAATAACCGGCTGCGCCGCCACCTGCTGGAACAGGATCATGCCGCGCTGTGCGCTCTCGACGGCACGGACGCCCGCCTGGCCGTGCCCACGCCGGAACACTACCTCCCCTTGCTCTACGTGGAGGCCGTGCGGGATGCCGGGGAATACCTGAGCATCCTCAACGACCATATCGAACAGGGCGCCCTGGCCATGCTGTCGGCCTGGGTCGGCCATATGCGCGGCGCGACCTGAACCCTCTCGCACGGCGCTGACGCATCATCCTTGTGTGGATTAAGGGCTGGTCGCGGGCGGGACGCTTGACGATAATCCCGCCACCCAGCCGGTTGCGCCAGGCGGGAAACAACCCCCAACGTGGTGAACCGCCCCTCGCATGAACCTCAAGCCCCGCTTTCTCCTGCTTACCGCCCTGCTGTTCGTCGCCGCGGCGGGGGCCGCCTGGTACGCCTCGCGCCAGCTTGCGGAAAACATCGTCGCGCAGTGGGCCTTGCGCTATGCGGAAAAACAGGTGCTCTACGACAAATCGCGCCTGCTGCAACCCATCGTTCGGGAAATCGCCCTGTCCCGCCAATTCGCCAGTTCCGAGGAAATTCGCGCCTGGGCGCGCCATCCGGATGACCCGGCCCTCGCCCGCCAGGCCTTCGCGGAGATGGAGAACTACCGGAAGAACTTCACTGACCGCAGCTATTTCATCGCCCTGCGGGGCTCGGGGCGCTATTACCACAACAATGCCCAGGACGAATTCGCCGGCCGTCAATACCGTTACACGCTGTCCCCCGACAGGCCGGAAGACCGCTGGTTCTACGACATCATCCGGCAGCACCACGACCTCCATCTCAACGTCAACCCCGACGTCAATCTCGGTGTCACCAAGCTCCGGATCGACGTGTTGGTGCGCGACGGCGATGCCATCCTCGGCGTTACCGGCACCGGCCTCGACCTGACCACGTTCATCCACGCGGTGGTGGACCAGTCGCAGCCCGGCATGACCAGTCTGTTCGTCGACCACAACGGCGCCATCCAGGCCCACCGCGATCAGCGCCTGATCGACTTCGCCAGCATCAGCAAGACCGTGAAGGAGCACAAGACCCTGGATCTGGTATTCGATCGCCAGGAGGACCGGGATGCGATCCACGCCGCGATGCAGGAACTGGAGCGGGTGGAAAGCCCGGTGATCAGCCGCTTCGTCAGAATCAAGGGCAGGCGCTTCCTGGCCGGCGTGGCCTATCTTCCGGAAATCGACTGGTACGAGATCTCCCTGCTGGACCTCGACGTGGTGCTGCCGCTCAACAGTTTCACCGGCATCCTCCTGGTCTACGGCCTGACCCTGCTGGCGGCGCTGGCGCTGTTCAATTTCGTCCTCAACCGGCGCGTGCTGCGTCCGCTGCTGAATCTGGACCAGGCCATGCAGGCGATCGAACTCGGCAAGCCCGCCGTAACCCTGTCCCCCGGCGACGGCGACGGCGAGGGTGAGATCGCCCGCCTCATCGAACACTTCCAGCGCATGGCGCGCGCCCAGCAGGAGACGCGGCAAAGCCTGGAGGGCAAGGTGCGGGAGCGGACCGAGGCCCTGGAGCAATTGGCCATGACCGACGCCCTCACCGGGCTCCTCAACCGGCGCGGCATGAGTGAGCGGATTGCCGTGGAAATCAGCCGTTCCCGCCGCGAACACACCCCCATCGGTCTGCTCTGGCTGGACATCGACTGGTTCAAGGAAATCAACGACCGCCATGGCCATGCCAAGGGCGACGAGGCCCTCAAGGCGGTGGCCGAACTGCTCCATGCCATGCTGCGCCCCTACGACAGCCTTTCCCGCTGGGGCGGCGACGAATACCTGGTGTTGACCCCGGCGAGCGACGCCGACGATCTGCATGCCTTGGGGGAGCGGATACGTTTGGCCATGGCCGACACCTGCCGCCTGAAAGGCATCGACGCCACGCCGCTGGCGTTGACGATCAGCGTCGGCGGCTACCTCGCCGCCGCCGAGGACGACATGGAAACCCTGTTGCAACGCGCCGACCAGGCGCTCTATGACGCCAAGGCCAGCGGTCGCAACTGTTACCGGGCCTACGGCGGCGCAACGTAGGAGGCCCGTTGGCGGGCCTCCTGCCTCAGATCTTCGGCAGGGTGACGCCCATCTGGCCCTGGTACTTGCCGCCGCGGTCGCGGTAGGACGTCTCGCAAACTTCGTCGGATTCGAAGAACAGCATCTGGGCCACCCCCTCGTTGGCGTAGATCTTGGCGGGCAGGGGCGTGGTATTGGAGAACTCCAGGGTCACGTGGCCTTCCCATTCAGGCTCCAGGGGGGTGACGTTGACGATGATGCCGCAGCGGGCATAGGTGCTCTTGCCCAGGCAGATGGTCAGCACACTGCGCGGAATCCGGAAATACTCGATGGTGCGCGCCAGGGCGAAGGAATTGGGAGGGATGATGCAGACGTCATTCTTCACGTCCACGAAGGAATCGGTATCGAAATTCTTGGGATCGACGATGGTGTGGTTGAGGTTGGTGAACAGCTTGAATTCGTTGGAGCAGCGCACGTCGTAGCCGTAGCTGGAGGTGCCGTAGGACACGATCTTGCCGCCGT
>CAIXFP010000595.1 GCA_903918705.1 uncultured Pseudomonadota bacterium | reverse complement strand
AGTCCCGGCAAAGTTCGACGCTGGAGGCCTGGCCTTGGCCAAGCAGGGCGGAGAGGGATTTGAGGGTGTCGGTCATGGTGTAGTCGAGAGTCGAGAGTCGAGAGTGGAGAGTGGGGCCGCAGGCTCTCGACTCTCCACTGGTTTATTCAATCACTTTGGGAACCAGGTATAGCCCGTTCTCGACTTGCGGCGCCACCGCCTGGAAGGCGGCGCGGCGGTCCGGTTCGGCGACCACGTCGGCGCGCAAGCGCTGCGACAGATCCTGGGCGTGGGACATGGGGGCCACGCCGCGGGTGTCGACGGCCTGCATGGCCTCAATCAAACCGAAGATCCCGTTGAGCTGGGCTTGGTAGCCGGCGGCTTCCGCTTCGTCCACGCGGATGCGGGCGAGATGGGCGATGCGCTGAACGTCTTGGAGAGTCAGGGACATATCGATGTAAGGCCTTATTGCATAAGGCGTCGTAGGTTATCATACGCGGCCTTTTTTCCGTTCCCTCTCCATTGGATTCAGCATGTTCGGACTCCTCCGCGGTTATTTCTCCACCGATCTCGCCATCGACCTTGGAACCGCCAATACCCTCATCTACGTTCGCGGCCGCGGCATCGTCCTGAACGAGCCCTCGGTCGTCGCCATCCGCCAGGAAGGCCTCACCGGCAAGAAAACCATCCAGGCCGTGGGCCTCGAAGCCAAGCAGATGCTCGGCCGCACCCCCGGCAATATCCAGGCCATCCGGCCGATGAAGGACGGCGTCATCGCCGATTTCAACGTCACCGAGCAGATGTTGAAGTTCTTCATCAAGAAGGTGCACGACACCCGCATGTTCCACCCCAGCCCGCGCATCATCATCTGCGTGCCCTCCGGGGCGACCCAGGTGGAACGCCGCGCCATCCGCGAATCCGCCATCGGCGCCGGCGCCCGCCAGGTCTACCTGATCGAGGAACCCATGGCCGCGGCCATCGGAGCCGGCATGCCGGTGGCGGAAGCCACCGGCTCCATGGTGGTGGACATCGGCGGCGGCACCACCGAGGTCGGCGTCATCTCCCTGGGCGGCCTGGTCTACGCCGCCTCGGTGCGGGTCGGCGGCGACAAGTTCGACGAGGCCATCACCAATTACATCCGCCGCAACTACGGCATGCTGATCGGCGAGGCCACCGCCGAATCGATCAAGAAGCAGATGGGCTCCGCCTTCCCCGGCTCCGAGGTGCGGGAGATGGAAGTGAAGGGCCGCAACATGGCGGAGGGCATTCCGCGCAGTTTCACCATCACCAGCAACGAGATCCTGGAAGCCCTCACCGAGCCCCTCAACACCATCGTCTCGGCGGTGAAGTCGGCCCTGGAGCAGACCCCGCCGGAACTGGGCGCGGACATCGCCGACAAGGGCATGGTGCTCACCGGCGGCGGCGCCCTGCTGCGCGACATCGACCGTCTGCTCATGGAAGAAACCGGCCTGCCGGTGATCGTGGCGGAAGACCCCCTCTCCTGCGTGGTGAGCGGCTCCGGCCGCGCCCTGGAAGAGATGGACCGGCTCTCCACGGTGTTCACCAACGACTAAGGTGGGAGAGGCGCGAGGGGTGGAGTGTCGGGCGTGGATACGGTCGCGCCGGATCCACCACGCCTGACGCCTCGCGGAAACCATGCCCGCCGCCGCCCAGGCCCATTTGTTCGTCCGGGAGATGGGCCTGCCCACCCGGTTCGCCCTGTACGCGCTGACCTGCCTGTTGCTGCTGGGGGTGGATGCACGCTACTCGGCCCTGAACGGCGTGCGCGGCCTGCTCAACGCCGTGCTGCAACCGGCGCAACGCCTGCTCGCCATGCCCTGGGAGTGGAGCCAGGACGTGGCGGGGTTTTTCGTGGCCCACGGCGAGCTCAAACGCGAGGCCGCGCGCCTGCACCAGGCCCTCGATCAGCAGCGCATCACCCAGCAGGACCGTCTTACCCTGCTCGCGGAAAACCAGCGCCTGCGCGGCTTGCTGGCCTTGCCTCCGCGTCCCGGCGTCGTTCCCATGGTGGCCGAGATCACCGAGACCTTGCCCAGCCCGTTCTCGCGCAAGGTGGTCATCAACAAGGGCCGGATCGCCGGCATCATCGCCGGCTGGCCGGTGGTGGACGCCAACGGTCTGGTGGGCCAGGTGACCCGCAGCGACCCCCTGACCGCCGAAGTGACCCTGCTGACCGACAATGACCAGGCCGCCCCGGTGCAGATCCTGCGCAACGGCCTGCGCCTGATCGTCTCCGGCACCGGCTCGGACCGGCTTCTGGAAGTGCGCTTTCTCGACATGCACGCCGACATCAAGCCCGGCGACCTGCTCTACACCTCCGGCATAGACGGCATCTATCCGGCCGGGATTCCGGTGGCCCAGGTGGTGCAGACCGAACCGCCGCGTAACACCCCCTTCGCCCGGGCCTACTGCCGGCCCCTGGGCGGGGTCGGCCGTTACCGCCACGTGGCGGTGTTGCAGCCGGCCGTCGCGTCCGGCCACGTCCACCCGCAGGCCCAGGCGCCCGCCCGGGGCCAGCCATGAACGCCGCCAAGCCGCTGTTGCCGCAGGGCGCCGAACTGGCGGCGCCGGTCAGCCGAACCAAGGTCTACGCCAGCCTGACGGCGGCGCTGTGTCTGACCCTGATGCCCTGGGCCGACAGCATCCGCTGGCTGGTGCCCGATTTCACCCTGATGGTGCTGCTCTACTGGTGCATCCACGCGCCGCGCATCAGCGGCCTGGGCAGCGCCTTCGCCTTCGGCCTGGTGACCGACGTGGCCCATGGCGTGCTGCTCGGGCTCAATGCCCTGGCCTATTGCTCGGCGGCCTACGTGGTGCTGCTGCTGCATCGCCGCCTGGAGGGCTTCGCGCCGCCGGCCCAGAGCCTGCAACTGGCCCCCCTGTTCCTGGGCAAGGAGGCCCTGGTGCTGACCTTGGGGCTGGCGGTGACCCGGGGTAGCGCGGACTGGCGCTATCTCGCCGCCGGATTGTTGGCAGCGTCGCTGTGGTTGCCCCTGGCCACGCTGCTCAACCATGTGACCGGCCGGCCGATCCCCGAATCCGAGCAACCATGAGTACGGCGCGCGGCGCGAGCGCATTCCCATGAGCAGCCTGCGTCTGATCAACCCGGAAGTGGAGTTCCTGCGCTATCGCCGGCGCATGGAGATCGCCGGCATCGCGGCGGCCCTGTTGTTCCTCGCGTTGTTCTCCCGCTTTGTCTGGCTCCAGGTGATCCAGTTCGACCACTACCACGCCCTGGCCGAGAGCAACCGCATCTCCCTGGTGCCGGCGCCGCCCTCGCGCGGGGTGATCTACGACCGCCAAAGTCGGGTGCTGGCGCACAACTTCTCCGCCAACACGCTGGAAATCACGCCCTCGAAGGCGGGCGATCTGGAGGCAACCATCAATCGCCTGAGCGAAATCATCGCGATCGAAACCGGCGACCGCAAACGCTTCAAAAAACTGCTCGCCGAGAGCAAGAACTT
>CAIXFP010000594.1 GCA_903918705.1 uncultured Pseudomonadota bacterium | reverse complement strand
GGCGGCGCGATCACAATGGGAGCCGGTACCGGGCGTTGCACATGAGCGGGTGCGGCCACGGCCGCGACCGGCTCTATTGCAGCCGGCCCGGTCTCCGAAATCGGCACGGCCGCGCCGTAGAGCATGCCTTTCATGCCCAGCGGGCGGCTGCCGGCATAGCGCACGGCGGCGATTCCGCGTCCCAGCCGAAGGCGCCAGTCCGGGAGCACGCCGTCGACCACGATATAGGGGCCATCGGTCCGCCATGTCGTGAGCTGCTCGCCCGCCGGACCCACCTTGAGGATGGCGGGTACCGGACGCCCGGGCGCGAACTGGAAGTAGGTCTTGGTGCCATCGTCGAAGACGTTGGCGGGACGGGCGTCCAGGTCACCCACGGTCCGATAGTCGAAATCGTAGGTATTGCCCCAGGAAATGAGTGGCCAAGCCATGACCAGCAAGAACGTGCGGATATGCATGAGCGGGTTCCTGTTCATAGTGCGGAGTACGGCGCCAGCGCCATATCGCGGTTGACGATCACGTTGAACTTGAAGCCCTCGGCCAGATTCAGGGTCGGGCTGATGTTCTGATTCCTCTCCAGCACCTTGCGGGCGGTGTCGGTGAGGATTTGCCCGGCCGCATCCATCAGGGTGGTGGAACCTCCGCCCTGGTTGATGACGGTCACGTTGGCCTGGCTGCTGGAGCGCTCGAAGACCTTGGAGACCCCGGCGATCAGGAAGCCCGCACCGAACATCTGCCAGAAATGGTTGTTCACCTCCGCCGGCACGCCAGAGCGGCCCATCGCGTCGCCGCCACCAAAGCCGGAAAGCCGCACGCTCTTCCCGTCCGGATAGATCAGACGCGTGAACGCCATGAGGACGCGGTCCTGGCCCGCCCCCACTTCATTCATGTAGGTGCCATACAGGCGCGAACCCTTGGGAATCAGCAGGCGCTGAGCGCGCACGTCGTCGAACACGTCGCGGGTGACGCGTGCCGTGATGGAACCGGGCGCGTCGCTGGTCACCGGGGTCACCAGCACCGCCGGAATCACCGTGCCCTGGAACAGCATCCAGGGAGAGGGCGCGTCCGTGGCGGTGAGCGGTGGATCCGCGTCCGCCACCGCGTGTTGATCCTTGGCCCAACTGTCCTGTTTCCTGGCTGTACCCACACTTCCGCCTTGAGCCCCTTGTGCGGCCTGCAAGGCACGCTGAACCAGGGCTGCCGTGCCATCGTTGCTGGAAGATGCGGCGGAGGACGCGGCCGGCTGCGCCGGGTGCGTCAAGCCGGACAGGGATTTCTCCACGGCGGCGAGTGCGTCGGCCTCCGGTAGCGCGGCCGCGGCCGGTTTCGTAGCGGTATCGAATTCCTCGTAGGCGGCGAGGCTCGCCGTGGCTGTTCGCGCTTCTTCCTTGCGCTGCGCGTAGGCGTCCACATTGCTGGATGCGGGCGCGGCGGCGGGAGTCCCCGGCAAGCCATTGCTGGAAGGGAGGGGCGAAGGCGCCGGCGTGCTAGGCGGCAAGCGGTAGTTCGC
>CAIXFP010000593.1 GCA_903918705.1 uncultured Pseudomonadota bacterium | reverse complement strand
TCACCACCAGCATCATCACCGCGGTGAGGCGGTCCACCAGGAAGCCAATCTCCAGGCTCAAGTCGCCCGAGGTCCGCCAGGTGTAGACGGTGCCGTGGAAGGTGTTGCCGGCGGAGACGTCCTGGAACACCGCCAGCGAGGCCAGGAAGGAAATCGCCACACCCAGAATGGTGACCGTATGGGCGCCGGCGCGGCCGATCATCTTGCCGAACAGGCCGGCGATGACGGCGCCGGCCAGGGGTGCCAAGGGCACGATAAGGTAAAGGGTTTTCATGTCCATGGCGGCTTAACCCTTCAGGCTGTCGAGTTCGTCGACGTTGATGGTGCGCAGGTTGCGGAACAGCACCACCAGGATGGCCAGGCCGATGGCGGACTCCGCCGCGGCCACGGTGAGGATGAAGAACACGAACACCTGGCCGGCCATGTCGTTCAGGTAATGCGAGAAAGCGACGAAGTTCATGTTCACCGCCAGCAGCATCAGTTCGATGGCCATGAGCAGGATGATCACGTTCTTGCGGTTCAGGAAAATCCCCACCACGCTGATGGCGAACAGGATGGCGCCCAGGATGAGGTAATGGTTCAGGCCGATCATTCCTCGTCCTCCTTGGGTGCTTCGGGCTTCTGGGACTTGATGTTGACCATGAAGATGCGGTCCGCGCGTTTCACCTTTACCTGCTCGCCCGGGTCGATCCGCTTCTTGTCGCCGCGCTTGCGATGGGTCAGGGCGATGGCGGCGATCATCGCCACCAGAAGCAGCACCGCCGCCAGTTCGAAGGGATAGACGTAGGCGGTGTAGAGCAACCGCCCCAGCGCCTTGGTGTTGCTGTAATCCGCCGCCAGGGGCGCGGGTTCGGCCAGGCCGAGATCATTGCGTCCCAGCACCATGACCATTTCCAGGATCATCAGGCCGCCCACCAGCAGGCCGGCCGGCAGGTAGTTCCAGAAGCCCTTGCGCAATTCCACGAGATTGATGTCCAGCATCATCACCACGAACAGAAACAGCACCATCACTGCGCCGATGTAGACCAGCACCAGCGTGATGGCGAGGAACTCGGCCTCCAGCAACAACCAGAGACCGGCCGCGGTGAAGAAGGCCAGGACCAGGGAGAGGGCGGAATGCACCGGGTTGCGCGCGGTGATCACGCGCAAGGACGCCAGCACCAGGATGCTGGAGAAGACGTAGAAAACGAGGGTCAAGAATTGCATCAGCGCGAACCTTTTGCCACGGAGACAGCGACGTTGGGACTCATGGGGTTGATGTCCACGGAACGAGTGTTGGGAATGACCACGAGATCCATGTCTTCCATCGGTATGGCGCCCAGCAACACTTCGTCACCCATCACCAGGGCGCCGACAAAGCCGGTACGATTTTTGAAACGAACCTGGATCGGGCCGACGTAGGGAACGGCTCTGCGCGAGCCGTCGGCTAGGGTGACTTCCTTCTGATCGATCGACTCCAGGCCGAGTTGCAGACTGACATGGGCGGGGATCACCAGATGCACCGCGCCGGTGTCGGCCAGCGCATCAATCTCCAGCGCTGTGAAATCCGGGCGGCGCGGATTGGAAAGGGTCAATTTCGCAGAAGTCAAGCCCATCATTTCACCTGTACTTGGCATCGGCCGCGCGGTCGCGCGCGATCTGTTCTTCGTACTGGTCGCCCACCGCCAGAAGTTTTTCCTTGGTGTAGTAGAGGTCACCGCGGTTTTCGCCACAGTATTCCAGGATGCGGGTCTCGACGATGGCGTCCACCGGGCAGGCTTCCTCGCAGAAGCCGCAGAAGATGCACTTGGTCAGGTCGATGTCGTA
>CAIXFP010000592.1 GCA_903918705.1 uncultured Pseudomonadota bacterium | reverse complement strand
GCGTCGGCCCAGGCGCGGCAAAGATTGTCCTGGTAGTGGCCGCCGCCGCTGTCGCCAACCCTGCCCGCGGCCCAGTACAGGGTCATGGACTCGGCGATCTCCAGGCTCATGGCATGCTGCACCAGGCTCTTGATGGGAGCGAAGCCGTCTTCCCAGGCGATGAAGATTACCGGCCGGCGTGAATCCAGCTTCATCACGAACTGGCCGGCGGGGCCGTCGATGCGCACCACGTCTTCCCGCGCCAGATCCGTGAAGACATGGCGGGCGAAGGCGCGGTTGTCGCGGCGGATGTGCAGTTCGATGTGGCGGTCCTCGCAGGGGCAACTGGCCACGTAATACTCGCCGCTGGCTTCGCCGGCCGTGAGAGTCACCCGCTGCCCGGCCAGGAAGTGCAGGCGCTGGCTGCGCGGCGCCGTGAGATGCAGGGCGGCGATGTGGGGGTTGATCACCTCCACGGCCTTCACCCGGGTGGGGATGGTTTGCTGGGGAATGTCGTCGGCGCCGGAGACCCCCGCCTCCACCACCACGTCGTTCACCGCCGTGTAGGAGCAGAGCAGGAAGGCGCCCTCGGCCTTGTCGGTTTCCTTCAGCACGAAGTCGTGGGGATGCACCTTCTTGATCTGGCCGGATTTCAGGTGCGCGCGGCACTCGCCGCAATTGCCGTTGCTGCAACCGTAATTGAGCGGAATGCCGGCGCGCAGGGCGGCTTCCAGGAGGGTGTCGTTGCCTTCCACGAAAAACTCGTGGCCGGCGGGCAGAACCTTCACTTGAGCGGACATGATGCGCATCACGTTTTCCTGGGCCAGCAGTGCCTCGGCGCGTTCCGCCCCCTTGGGCGAAGCGTCGAGTTCCAGCCTGAGCCATTGTTTGAGATCGACGACCGCCTGCCGGACAGCCGGGTCAGCGCCGGCCTCCGCCACGTCGTCCAGCTTGTCGTCGAGGAAACGCAGCACCTCGTCGTAATGCAGCAACAGGGTCTTGGCGGCGGCGAATTCGCGACTCATCTCGTAGAGTCGCTCCGCCAGCACTTCCTTGCTGGGCAAGGTGCGCTCCATGACCCGACGGGAAAACGCCTTGTCCTTGATCTCCTCCACCCGCTTGTATTCGCCGTCGTCCTCCCACTGCACGTCGGGAAACACACGCAGCAGTTCGTTCATGTCCACCATGCCGTCGAAGGTGCTCAATACGCCGTCGTGGATCAAGCGCTGAATGGCGGAACGGGACTCGCCCACCAGACGGGCGACGCGGGAAAGAGGGAGGAAATGGGCCATGGCCCGCATAATAGCCAGCCGCCTCTCGCAAGCAAAACAGCACCCTGGAATATTTGAACATGCTGAACCTCGCCCCCCGCCCCTACCCCGAGTCCGCCGCCCAGGCCCTGAACCGCGCCGGCATCCCGCCGCTGCTGGCTCGGCTCTACGCCGCCCGCGGCGTCGCCGCGCCCGAGGACATGAAGCACAAGCTGGCGGAACTGCTGCCCTACGCCGCCATGAAACACTGCGAAGCGGCGGCGGCGCGCCTGGCGGACGCCATAGCCCGCGGCGAGAAGATGCTGGTGGTGGCGGACTACGACGCCGATGGCGCCACCGCCTGCTCCGTGGCGGTCACCGGCCTCACCGCCCTGGGCGGCAAGATCGAATACATCGTCCCCAATCGCTTCGAGTATGGCTACGGCCTTTCCCCGGAAATCGCCCGGCTGGCGGCGGAACATAAACCCGACCTCCTCATCACCGTGGACAACGGCATCGCCGCCCACGCCGGCATCGCGGAAGCCAGGCGCCTGGGTATGGACGTGCTGGTCACCGACCACCATCTGGCCGGCGACACCCTGCCGGACGCCCTCATCGTCAACCCCAACCAGCCTGGCTGCGGCTTCCCTAGCAAG
>CAIXFP010000591.1 GCA_903918705.1 uncultured Pseudomonadota bacterium | reverse complement strand
CGGCCATGAACAGTTTGCCGGCGGATTCCGAGGTGGACACGGCGTAGATGATGAACACGATGGAGGGCGGGATGAGGATCCCTAAGGAACCCGCCGTGGCGATGACGCCGACGCCGAAGCGCTTGGGATAGCCCTGCTCCACCATGGCCGGCAGCATCACCGAGCCGATGGCCATCACCGTGGCCGGGCTGGAACCGGAGATGGTGGCGAAGAAGGCGCACGCCAGGATGGCGGACATGGCCAGGCCGCCGGGCATCCAGCCCACCAGGCTGGTGGCGAAGTTGATGATGCGCTTGGCGACGCCGCCGTCGGTGAGAAAGGCGCCGGCCAGGACGAAGAACGGCACCGCCATGATGGAGAAGCTCTCCAGGCCGGTGAACAGGCGCTGCGAGATGATGTTCACCGTGGTCATGTCGAAGGACGAGAAGCCCAGCATGAAGGCCAGCACGGTCATCCCCAGGGCGATGGAAATGGGGGTGCCGGTGAGCAGCAGGAGCAGCAGGATGGAGATGATGATGGCCGCGGTCATAGTTCTTTCTCCAGTTTGCCGCCGACGAATTCCTTCTCGACCGTGTGGGTGTGTACCGTGCCGGAACGGATGAAGAGCAGGAAGGCCTGGACGAAGCGGAAGCACATGAGGCCGGAGCCGAAGGGAATGGCCAGGTAGATGATCCACATGGGCCATTCCAGATCCGGCGCCACCTGGCCGGTGCCGTGGATGAAGATCACCCAGCGGGCGCCGAAGAAGGCGATGGTGCCGGTGAAGATCATGCCCAGCCACATGGCGGCAATGATCAGGATCTTCCGGAAACGCGGTCCCACGTTGTTGACCATGACATCGACGCCGATGTGGATGCCGGTGCGCACGCCGTAGGCGGCGCCAAACTTGGCCATCCAGATGAACAGGTAGATGGTGAGTTCGGTGGCCCAGGGGAAGCCGGTGCCCATGACGTAACGCAACATCACCGAGACGAAGGTAACCAGGGTGGCAGTCGCCATGAAGCTCAGGATCAGCCATTCCTCGAAGCGATCCAGGATGCGGTGAAACATGGTGTTCCCCCTGTTCGGGTGGAAAAGAAACCTGGGTGGTGATGAACCCGCGTCGATTGCACCGTCATTCCCGCCGGGCGGGAATGCGGCCTACTTCTTCCCGCGATGCTTTTCCTTCTCCACCTCGGCCGCGACGTGGTAGGCGGCCTGGATCAGGTCGCGGCCGATCTTGTCCTCAAACTCCTTGTGCACCGGCAGCAGCGCCTGTTGCCAGATCACCCGGTCCTTGTAGGGCAGCACGTAGATCTGGGTGGTGCCGGCTTTCCGGATGTTGGCCAGGGCTTCGTCGTTTTCTTCCTGAGCGATACGGCGCTCGAAGACCGTGCTGTCGCGCATGGCCTTGTCCAGGGTCGCGCGAATGTCAGGCGGCAGGCCGGCCCAGAACGCCTTGTTGACGATCACCGCGTAGCCCAGGTAGCCGTGGTCGGACAGGGTCAGATGCTTCTGTACCTCGTGCATCTTCTGGGTGTACAGGTTGGACAGCGGGTTCTCGGTGCCATCCACCACGCCCTGTTGCAGGGCCGAATAGACCTCGGAGAAAGGCAGTACCTGAGGGTTGGCGCCCAGGGCCTTCATCTGGGCTTCCAGCACCTTGGACGACTGAATGCGCAATTTCAGGCCCTTGAAGTCTTCAACCGTGCGCAGAGGCCGGTTCGCGCTCATCTGCTTGAAGCCGTTGTCCCAGAAGCCCAGGCCGGTGATGCCCTTGGCGTCCAGCATGCCGAACAGCTTTTTGCCGATGTCGCCGTCCATCACCCGGTACAGGGTTTCCTTGTCGGGGAAGATGTAGGGCAGGTCGAACAGTTCGAAGGCGCGCACGCCGAGGGGGCCGAACTTGGACAGGGATGGGGCCAGCATTTGCACCGCGCCCAGTTGTAGGGCCTCGGTCTCTTCCCGGTCCTTGTAAAGCTGGCTGTTGGGGTAGACCTCCACCTTCACGCGGCCGTGGGTGCGTTCCTCGGCCAGCTTCTTGAAGTACTCCGCGGCACGGCCCTTGGGGGTATCCGGGGCCACCACGTGGGAGAACTTGATGACGATGGGTTCGGCGGCTTGCGTGGCAAAAGACGCGAACGCCAGGGCCAGGGTGGACAACACAACGGAGAGTTTCACGATTACCTCTTTCTGTGTGATGGAGACCTCGGCCATGGTAGGCCCGCCGCCAGCGCGGGACAAGACGCCAGGTGGCCTGATACCCCTTTTGGGTAGGGCGTTCCGCCGAGGAGGAAGGTGAACCGCCCGCGGTGTTCCGTGCTACATCTGCCGGAACAAGTGGGTGTAGGCGCGGCTGACCGCCAGGGTTTCCGGGCGGTCGCGCAGGGTCAGGCTGAGGCGGCCAAGGAGGTCGCGTTTGGCCGCGACGATCTGGCCCACGTTGACCAGGGTGGCGCGGTGCACCTGCCAGAACTGCTCCGGGTCGAGTTGCGGCAGGAGTTCCTTGATGGGCGTGCGCAGCAGAAATTCGCCCTCCCGGGTGACGGCGCTGGTGTACTTGTCGCCGGCCTGGAAGTAGCAGACCTCCTCCACCGCCACCAGACGCAGGGCTTG
>CAIXFP010000590.1 GCA_903918705.1 uncultured Pseudomonadota bacterium | reverse complement strand
CCAAGCTTCGGTGGCGGCTCTCGAAAGTGCTCGTTTTCTCGGCCTCGACCCGCCGCCAGAAATCCCGCCACTGGTCTTCCGTGCTGGCATCCGCCTTGATGTCGATGACCCGGAGGCCCAGGAGTTCCTCGCGGCTACGGCCGAGGGAGCGGCAAGCCTCGTCGTTCACGTATTTGAAGCGCCCCGCCGCATCCACCAGAAAAGCGGCCTCGCCGACATGGTTCAGCGCGAAATTCACCAGGGCGAGTTCCTGGTTCGTCCGCACCCGCTCCGTGATGTCGACGAAAGTGATGACCGCGCCGAGAACCCGGCCGTCCTTGACCTGCGGGTGGGCCCAATACTCGATCGGGAATGAAGTGCCATCGCGGCGCCAATAGACTTCGTTATCCGTATGGCTTTCATAGCCTACGTGGATCGACCAATGCACCTTGCATTGCGTAACCGGGAGTGGGCGGCCGTCCGGCAGGCTGTGGTGGATGGTGGCATGCATGTCCCTGCCGATCAGGTCCGTTTCATGGGCGTAGCCCAGCATGCGCAGGCAGGCCGGATTCGCGAAGGTGCAGCGCCCCGCGGTGTCGATGCCGTAGATGGCCTCCCCGGCGGAGTCCAGTACCATCCTCACGCGCGCTTCTTCATCGCGCAGCGCCTTGAATAGGCAGGCATTATCGATGGCGATGCCGGCCTGATTCGCGAACAGAGTCAGGATCGCCAGATCACGCGCGGTGTAGGCGGCGCCATGGCGTTTTCCCATGGCGGACAAGCCGCCGATGATGCGCCCCCGGCAAATCAGGGGAACCAGGAGACTGGAGGCCATGCCGGGTTCCCAACTGGCGGCGGGATTCAGTTCATAGCTTCCTCCTTCGCCGAACAGGAGCGGCCGCTCATGGTTCAGAACCCAGCCGCATGCGCCCTCGCCGATGGGAAAACTCATGCCGCGCACCAGCAGGGCTTCCTCGCCGCTGGCCGCGAGATAGGTATAGGTCTGATGGTCGAAATCGACCATCGGCACCGCCAACGTCTCGGCCTGGACCACCTTGCAGGCCGTTTCCGCCACCAGCGACAGGACGGCATCCAGATCCAGTTCCGAAACCAGCCGCTCACCCAACCTCAGAAGTATGGCCAGTTCGTCGTGATTCAGATTGGGAACATGGTCATCGTTTTGCGGGCTATCCGGCGCGGTGGATAGCAGTTTGCTGGCGCCCGGGAATGTTTTCATCGGCATGCTCAGAACGTGACGTTGTAGTCGGCATCCGCGATGTCGCGGTAATAGGCGCTGACCCCTTTGACATCGGCCGCGAGGATGAGATCGTCCGCCACGGAGAAGGCCATGGCATCGACGCAAATCTGGCAGATTGTGAAGCGGACGCCGAGATCCCGCGCGGTCAGGATCAGGTCTTCCAGTTGCATCATGCCTTTGCGGCGCATGATGGCGCGCATGAGCAGGGAGCCCAGGCCACCGAAATTCAGTTGCGACAAGGGCAGGTTGCAAGCGCCATCGTGGTTGAGTCCACGCACCAGATGCTGCAATGCGACATCGGTTTCGGTGACCCGGCCCGGCCCGCCACGCAGGCGTCCGAACCATTTTCCAGGGGAAATATACGAGCGCGGCTTGCGCAGGCAATTGGCGCCGTAAAGCACGAACCACATGCTCATCTGCATGCCCATGGCTTGAAAACCGGCGGCAATCTCGAAAGCCAGGATGGCTTTATCCAGTTCGCCGCTCACCAGAAGGATCACCCCCTTCTTTCCGCTATGGGTTGAGCGCTCGGGCGGCAAGCAGGCATGGGACGTCATGACGGCCCTCCCACCCGGATCCGTATCGTGAGACGTCGCCCCTCACCAGGTTTGACCTCAAGAATCACATGGCCGTTGACCGCGCAGTAGTCCCTTACGGAGGACTCGAAAATGGGATCGTTGCCGATGATTTCAAACTCCCGACCCGGTTCGAGCGTGTTGACGGTTTGGGCCAACTTGATCAGCGGCAGCGGACAACACACGCCGCACACATCAATCCGTTTCACATCCTGGTCCGACATTGGCTGGAATCTCCAAATTACCAAACCCATCACGGTGAACCGCGGCCACTTCCGGGCAGCGCGGAAGCATTTACGGCTCCCGCACAAGAAACTTGAGAAGCGTGATCGTCCGGGCAGGGCGGCTGAACTCGGGCGCCGGGCGATACCAAAGCACTTTTGTCGGGAATTGGCCTATGATCGCGGAGGACGGCTATTGCGCCGCCCAATCCACCGTCACAAGGAGTTCACCATGGAACGTCGTGCCTTTCTCAGCTCTGCCCTGGCGAGTGCCGCCGGAATCGCGATCACCCCTCGAATGGCCCATGCCGCGGAGCAGTCCGAACTGGAAAACATCATCTTCACGGATAGCGACCCCGGCCACTGGAAGGGCAAGGAGACGACCCACGTACCCGTGGTCGAAATCAAGGATGGCCTGATGACGGTCACCACGCCGCATCCCATGAGCGAGGCACATTTCATCGTCAGTCATAGCGTCGTCCTGGCCGGCGGGAAATTGTTGGGCCGAAAAACCTTCACCTGGAAGGACTCGCCGGTTTCCAAACACACCCTGCCGGCCGGCTACAAGGGGAAGGTCATCGTGACCAGCACATGCAACCAGCACGACTGGTGGGTCAGGAAACTCAGCGTTTAGTCGAGCTGACCGCCGCGAAAAACGTCGCGGCGGGACGTTTGCCAGCTACGGCGCCTTCCGTAACTGTTCCAGCAATCCCACCGAGGCGTAGCCGTCCGCCGGCAGGCCCGCCGCCTTCTGCCAGGCACGTATCGCCTGGCGGGTCTGCCTGCCCGGCAGGCCATCCGGGTCGCCGGCGGCATAGCCCCGCACGGTGAGCAGTTTCTGAATGTCCAGCACCTGGTCCCGGCTCAATGGGCGATTGTCGGCGTCGCGCCCACCCCGTGGCGGTGGCAGGCCGAGCAGCCGGTCGGACAATAGGCCCACCGCCAGTGCGTAGTTGATGGAGTGGTTCCAGCCCAGGATCACCTCGAAATTGCGGTAGACCAGAAAGGCCGGACCGGCGTGGCCCTGGGGCAGCACGATGGCGCCATTCGGGTCGGACGCCGGCAGAGGCGAGCCATCCGCCTGCAATACCCCCAGAGCGGCCCAGTCCCGCGCCGGCTTTTTCATGCCCAACTGGGCCGTCTCCCAGGCGAAGCCGTCCGGCAGACGCACCTCCCGACCCCAGGAATCACCCGGCTGCCAGCCCAGTTCACGCAGAAAGTGGGCGGCGGAATTGAACACGTCCGGCAGGGAAGTCCAGAGATTCCGGTGGCCATCACCGTCGCCGTCCACGGCGTAGCGCAGATAGGTGGAGGGCATAAACTGTACCTGGCCCATGGCACCGGCCCAGGAACCTTTCATGTCGGCCGCCGCCACGTCGCCGGCGTCGATGATGCGTAGCGCCTGCAGCAGTTCGCCGCGGAAATAGTCGCCGCGGCGGGTATCGAAGGCCAGGGAGACCAGGGCCGCGGGGATGGGGATGTCGCCCACATAATCGCCATAGCTGGTTTCCAGGCCCCAGAAGGCCACCAGGATGGCGGGCGGCACGCCATAGCGCGCTTGCGCGGCTTCCAGCAACCCCTTGTTTGCGGCCAGGACGGCCAGCCCCCGTTCCAGGCGTTTCGGGCTGAGGCGCTTGTCCAGATAGCTTAGAAAGGGCTCGACGAATTCCGGCTGGAGCTGGTCCCGCTCCAGCACCTGGGGTAGGGGCGCCACGCCGGCCAGGGCGGCATCTAGCGTGGCCTGGGAAATCCCCTGGGCCAGGGCATCCTGCTTGAGTTGAGCCAGCCAGGCGGCGAAATCAGGGGGAGCGTCGGCGCCCCAGGCCGCCAGAGCCGTGGCACAAAACAGCGTGCAGAAGAGCAACTTGAGTCGAATGATCATGCGGTGAGGCTATCACAGCGCAACCCGCAAGCGCCGCAGCGCGCACCGGAGGCGCTGCGGCTCGTCGTGCTCGCCACATCCCACGATGCTAAAGATTTCCCGCGCCCTGCCGTAAACGGGCCATTCATTGCGGCTCATGCCGCCAGCCACGAGGGAATAAACATGCGCGTCAACGTGCCTGTCACCGGCATCGAACGGCCCATGCGGGAAGGGGAAACCATCGTTTCCACCACCGACTTGAAAGGGGTCATCACCCACGTCAACGACACCTTCGTCAACATCAGCGGTTTCACCCGTGACGAACTCCTGGGGGCGCCGCAGAACATCGTGCGCCACCCGGACATGCCGGTGGAAGCCTTCAAGGATCTCTGGGACACCCTCGCGGATGACCGGCCCTGGGTGGGGCTGGTGAAGAACCGCTGCAAGAACGGCGACCATTACTGGGTGGAAGCACACATCACGCCCTTACGCCGGGACGGCCGGATCAACGGCTACCTCTCGGTGCGGCGCAAGCCGGCCAGCGACAAGGTGGCGGCGGCGGAAGCCCTCTACAAGGCTATCCGGGAAGGCCACGCGTCCCTGCGCCCGCGCGGCATCCTGGAGGGCCTGAAGCGACTCACCCTCAAGGCACGCCTGGCCGGCATCATGGCCATGGTGGTGGGCATGATCCTGGTGGGCACCGCCATCGGCCTGGGCGGCCTGGCCATCACCAGCCGCGACATGAGCGCCCTTTACCACAACAACCTGGAACCGATCCGCATCATGGGCCAGGTGGTGCGCCTGATGAGCGAAAACCAGACCCAGGTGGCCCTGGCAGTGCAGCATGATCCCAGCAGTTCGTTCGCGGCCCAGCACGACCACCCGGTGGACAAACACATTGCTACGCTCCTGGCCAACCGCGAGCAGATCACGGCACTGCTTGCCGAACTGGACAAGGCCGAACTGCCGGCCGATGCCCGCCCCCCCGCAGCCGCCTTTGCCGCCGCCCGCACCCGCTACGTCAAGGAGGGTCTGGAGCCGGCCGTCCTGGCCCTGAAGGCGGGCGACTACAAGGAAGCCACCCGCACCCTGCTGACCCAGGTCAACCCGCTTTACGCCACCGCCCGCGACAAGATGGAAGACTTGCGCCAGCACTTGCAGGACAGCGCCCGCGCCGACTATGAACACGCCGATGACCGCTATCACACCCTGCTTACCGTCGGTTTGACCGGCATGTCCCTGGGCATCCTGCTGGCCCTGTGGTTCGCCTGGATGCTGATCCGCGACATCGTCAAACCATTGCAGCGCACCATCGGCCACTTCCATTCCATCGCCGAAGGCCACTACCTCAACGACATACGCATCGATCGCCACGACGAAATCGGCCAGGTGCTGGAAGGGCTGGAATCGATGCAGACGCAACTGGGTTTCGAGATGGAGGAAACCCGCCGCGCCGCCAACGAGAACCTGCGCATCAAGATCGCCCTGGACAGCATCACCCTGCCGGTGACCCTGTCCCGGGAGGATCACGCTTTGATCTACATGAACCCGGCCGCCGGCAAACTGTTCGACTCCATGGCGCCGGCCCTGAGCCAACGCCTTCCCGGCTTCACGGCCCGCGGCCTGCTGGGCGGACGGGTCTCCCAGGTGTTCGACGACGAGGGACTCAAGACCGCCTATGGCGAACGCTTCCAGAACACCCGGGTGTTCGACACCGTATCGGCCGGCCATTCCCTGCGCATCGCGGCCAGTCCGGTCTACGCGACGGACGGCGAATACGCCGGCCGCGTCACCCAATGGCAGGACCGCACCGCGGAAGTGGCAGTGGAGAGGGAAGTCTCCAGCCTGGTGGACGCGGCGGCGGCGGGCGACTTCAGCCGGCGCCTGAATGCGGGCGACAAGGAAGGCTTCTTCCTGCAACTGGCGCATGGCATCAACAAACTGGTGGAAACCTCCGAACACGGCATGAACGACGTGGCGCGGGTGTTGAAGGCCCTGGCCTCCGGCGACCTGACCCAGCGCATCGACGCCGACTACCAGGGCTTGATCGGCCAGTTGAAGGACGACGCCAACGCCACCAGCGCGCGCCTGGCGGAAATCGTCAGCCAGATCCGCGAAGCCACCGACGCCATCAACACCGCCGCACGGGAAATCGCCAGCGGCAACGCCGACCTCTCCGGGCGCACTGAAAGCCAGGCCTCCAGCCTGGAAGAGACCGCCGCCAGCATGGACGAGATCACCAGCACGGTGAAGCAGAACGCCGACAACTCGCGCCAGGCCAACCAGTTGGCCCGCGGCGCCTCCGACATCGCGGTGAAGGGCGGCGCCGTGGTGGGCCAGGTGGTCCACACCATGGGTTCCATCGCCGACAGCTCGAAGAAGATCGCCGACATCATCAGCGTCATCGACGGCATCGCCTTCCAGACCAACAT
>CAIXFP010000589.1 GCA_903918705.1 uncultured Pseudomonadota bacterium | reverse complement strand
CCATGCGCGTCGAGCACGCGCTCAAGCGCTCGGCGATCTGGGACGAGGTCAAGCACAAGCTGGGCGAGCCGGGCAACGCGCTCTCCGGCGGCCAGCAGCAGCGCCTCTGCATCGCGCGTGCCATCGCCGCCGAGCCGGACGTACTGCTGATGGACGAACCGTGCTCCGCGATCGACCCTGTGGCGACCGCCAAGATCGAGGAGCTCATCCTGGAGCTCAAGGACAAGTACACGATCGTACTCGTGACGCACAACATGCAGCAGGCGGCGCGCGTGAGCGACTACACGGCCTTCTTCTTCCAGGGCCGTATCATCGAGTTCGGCTCCACGACGAACATCTTCTCGTGCCCCACCGAGAAGCAGACCGAGGAGTACATCACCGGCCGCTTCGGCTGATTTGCTTCTTCCCCCCCTTATCAAAGGGGGGAGCGTGCACTGTCACAAATCCTTCATCATCCCGTCACGTCGGCTGGGTATCCTGTCCGCTTCATCCTGGACTTGGTCACCCCCGCGCCGTGCAAACCCTTCCGGAACTACAAAGCGAACTGACGCAACTGCGCGCCAGAGTCGCGGATGGCCAGCAGGCCTTGCTGGCCCAGTGGCAACCCAGCCTGGCCGGCTCCGGCTATGGCGCCGCCGCCGCCAACCTGGCGGCCTACATCGCCTTCCGCCGGGAAGACCTGCGCAAGCTTCAGGAGCGCCTCTCCGAACTCGGCCTGTCTTCCCTCGGCCGTTGCGAAGGCCATGTCATCGCCACCCTGGATGCCGTGGCCCTGGCCCTGGATGCCCTGGCCGGCGCCTGCCCGACCAGTGAAGGCAAACTGGGGGCCGCCACCCGTGCCAACCGCCAGGGCGACAACCGCCTGAAACAAAGCACCCAGCGCCTGCTCGGCCGCGAGCCGAAACAGCGGCGGGTGCGCATCATGGTCACCCTGCCCACCGCCGCCGCCGGCGAAATCGGCTTCGTGCGCGACCTGATCGAACGCGGCATGGACATCGCCCGCATCAACTGCGCCCATGACGACGCCGCCACCTGGCAGGCCATGATCGACAACATCCGTGGCGCCTGCGCGGCGAGCGGGCGCGCCTGTCTGATCCACATGGACCTGGCCGGGCCGAAACTGCGCACCGGCGAGATGGCCGCCTCCCCCGGCCTGCTGCGCCTGAAGCCGAAGCGGGACGAGCGCGGCGACACTCGCGCCCCGGCCTATTTCCTGTTCGACGCCAGCGGCGAGCCGGGCGGACCCGGACTGCGGGGCGCCACCGGCCTGGCTGGCTATCCCCGGGTCAGCGTGGCACGCGACTGGCTGGCCCGCCTGAAGCCGGGCGACCTGGTGGAAGCCACCGACACCCGTGGCAAGAAACGCATCTTCAACGTGCTCGACCGCATGGGCGAGGCGCACCAGCTCGCCTGCACCGCCGATTCAGTGTGGCTGGAGCAGGGCTGTGCCCTCAAGCACCTGTCGGGTGAAAGCAAGGCCCGCGGCGCGAAAGTCGGCGAACTGGAGAGCAGCCCGGAAGTGCTGGTGGTGCACAGCGGCGACCGCATCCTGCTGTCGCGGGACGCGGCCCCCGGCGAGGTGGGAACCGAGGCGGGCTACGCCGGCCGCATCCCCTGCGCCCAGCCGGAAGTGATCGACAGCCTGCGGGTGGGCGAGCGGGTATTCATCGACGACGGCGCCATCGGTGCCGAGGTGGAAAGCCTGGACGCGGACGGCGCCTGGCTGCGCATCACCCGCGCCCGCCCCGAGGGCGACAAGATCCGCCCGGCCAAGGGGCTGAATTTTCCGGACAGCGACCTCAAGCTGCCCGCCCTGGTGGACAAGGATCTGGAAGACCTGGATTTCGTGGCGCGGGAAGCCGACATCGTGGGCTATTCTTTCGTCCAGTCGGCGGCGGACATGGACCGTCTCGCCGACGAACTGGAAGCGCGCGGCGCCGGCCACAAGGGCCGCATCGCCAAGATCGAGACCCGCAACGCGGTGGCCAACCTGCCCGAGATCATCGTCCACGGCGCTGCGCGCGGGCCCTTCGGGTTGATGATCGCGCGGGGCGACCTGGCGGTGGAAATCGGCTGGAGCCGCCTGGCGGAAATCCAGGAAGAGATATTGTGGCTGGCGGAAGCGGCCCATGTGCCGGTAGTCTGGGCCACCCAGGTATTCGAGCAGTTGATCAAGGAAAACCTGCCTTCGCGCGCCGAGATGACCGACGCCGCCATGTCGGAACGCGCCGAATGCGTGATGCTGAACAAGGGTCCGTTCGTGCTGGACGCGATCGCGATGCTGGACGACATCGCCCGCCGCATGCGGGCCCATCAGCACAAGAAATCCGCCCGCCTGCGGGCATTACATTGGTAAGGAAACATCATGGCCAACGCCGTCAAAAACATCGCCAAGTTCATCCGGAAGAATCCGGACGACAAGGCCTGCTCGGACCTTCGGGATCTGTGCATGGCCCTGGAATCATCCGGCTCCTTCAACCTGGGTTGCCTCTACAACCTGGACAGGAAGCCCTTCGAGCTGGCCATCGAGTTGCTCGAAGAGTGGCGTTTCGACCGCCACGTGTTCGAGCGGCGCCTGCAGAAATATCTGGACGAGCCGGCGGAGGATTAACTCTCCGCCACCTCCCGCAACACCGTTTCAAACCGCTCGACCACGGCTTCCCAGCCATGGTGGGCCATGGATACACAGGCCCGCCGACCGAACCGCTCACGCAATTCCCCGTCGCCGGCCAGGGCCAGGGCCGCGGCGGTGAAGGCGCGGGCATCGCCGGGCGCCACCGCCATGCCGTTCTCCTCCGGATCGATCAGGATATTTCCCGCCGCGTGGCGATAGGCCACCACGGGGAGGCCGCTGGCCATGGCTTCGCCCAGCACGTTGCCCCAGGTTTCCGAGAGGCTGCCGAACAGGAACAGATCGGCGCTGGCGTAATGGGCGGCCAGGTCTTCGCCGATGCGCGGCCCGGCGAAAAGATGATCCGGATGCGCCGCGCGCAGATGCGCCAGCGAGGGGCCGTCGCCGACCCAGACCATGCGCGCCCCCGGATGCCGCGTGCGGATGGCGGCGAAGGCGGCGACCACCATTTCCAGGTTTTTCTCCGGCGCCAGGCGACCGACGAAGAGACAGGCCAGGCCATCCGGGTCCAAATCCCAGCGTTCACGCAGCAGCCGACTGCGCCGCGCCGGGTGGAACAGCCGGGTATCCACGCCGCGCCCCACCGCGCGCACGTTGGGAATGCCGCGCGCGCCCAGGGCGGCGGCCAGTTCCGGGGTGGGCACCAGGGTGGCCTGGCAGCGCCGGTGCAGTGCGTCGAGCCAGCCGGTAACCCAGGGCATCAGCCAGGCCAGGCCATAGTGGCGGCTGTATTGGTCGAAGTGGGTGTGATAGCCGGAAGTGAGCGGCAACTTGCGCGCCCGGGCGGCGAACACGGCGGCCCAGCCCAGCGGGCCTTCGGTGACCACGTGCACCAGATCGGGCTTGTGCCGGTCCAGCAGCCGGCCCAGGCGCCGCCAGGCAGGCCACCCCAGACGCAGGCCGGGATAGTTGGGGATGGGCAGGCCGGGCACGGTCCAGGTGTGGGCCTCATCCTGCTCGGCGCGCTGGCGCGGCCGCACCAGGCCGACCCAGTGGCCGCGGGCGCGCAGGCCCTGGACCAGACGCTGGGTGGTCATGGCCACGCCGTTGATCTCGGGCGGATAGGTTTCGCTGACCACCAGGATGCGCAGGGGTCCTTTTCTCCCTTCCCCCTCCGGGGGAAGGGCCGGGGATGAGGGAACGACGCTCGCACCACCAAGGATGGCTAGTTTCACCGCGCCAGCCTCCGATACAACTCCGCCAGCCGTCCCGCCAATACCTGGTCCGACCATACCCGCGCATAGGCGCGCGCCTCCTCGCCCAGGCGCACGCAGGCTTCCGGGTCATCGAGCAGGTCCACCAGCACCCGGGCGAAGCCGGCCGGCTCATTCGGGGCGATGCGGCAGCCGCGCCGCGACTCCAGGATGTCGGCGGTGCCCATCACCGACTGCGCCACCACCGGGCAGCGTTGTGCCATGGCCTCCAGCAGCACCAGGCCCTGGGTCTCGGTGCGCGAAGCGAACACGAAGGCGTCGGCGGCGGCGTAGGCGGAGGGCAGTTCCCGCGTGCGGTCCAGGTAGCCGAGGAAGCGCACGTGGTCTTGCAGGCCGAGTTGCGCCGCCTGGCGTTCCAGGTCGGCCCGCGCCGGTCCTTCCCCGGTGACCAGGAAGAGCAGGTCGGGGATGCGGCGCCGGGCCACCGCCACGGCTTCCAGGAGAAAGCCGATGTTTTTCTCGTGGGCGACGCGGCCGACGAACAGGGCCACCGGACGGTCCGGGGCGATGCCGTGGCGGGCGCGAAACCCGGCCGGCTCGCCGGGAGCGAAGGCGGATGCCGGCAGCCCCGTGGGCAGCACATGCAGGGGACGGGTGACACCATATTCGCCCAGGCGTTCGCGCATGGCGGCGGAGGGCACGATCACCGCGTCCAGGGCGTTGCACTGGCCCCGCGAAAAGCGCCGCGCCAGGCCGCGCAGCCAGGCGGCGCGCAGCCACGGAATGTAGTGCTGCAGGTATTCCTCGAACAGGGTGTGGTAGGTGGCGATCACCGGCTTGTTCAGGGCGTGGGCGGCGTGGAGGCCGGCATAGTGGGCGGCGAACGGGGTCTGAATGTGGATTACGTCGCAGCCGGCGGCGGCTTCCAGGGTGGCGCGCTTGAGACTGGCGTAGTGGGCGAAGCGATCCTCCGGGTCGTGGGGCACCCGGCGCGAGGGGATCCGGATCACCCCCGATGCCGGCGCGTCAACGCCATAGCTTGGCGCCACCAGACGGGCGCTGACGCCGTGCTCCGCCAGGGCGGCGCGGAAGGTCTCGATGGAGGTGGAGACGCCGTTGATGCGCGGGAAATAAACGTCGGAAACCATCAGCACCCGCATCAGGCTTCCTCCAACCGTGCCGGCGATGGGTGCGTGGTTGT
>CAIXFP010000588.1 GCA_903918705.1 uncultured Pseudomonadota bacterium | reverse complement strand
TCTGCTTGTTCCCTGTGGCATACAGCATCAGCACACGGGCCAGGGGGCCGACTTCCATGGCCTTGCCCTGCCAGCGCGGCGATTTGAGCCAGGAATACTTCTTCTCCACTTCCAACTGCTCATAGGGCGGCTTCGGCCCGGTGTAGTTGAGTTCGGTCTCACCCTTGAACGGGTGCAGGCCCTGGGCGTCGCCGCCGCCGTAGGTGTACCAGGAATGGCTGATGAATTCCTGGATCTCGTCTTCCTTGTCCAGATCGATGGGATGGATCTTGGAAATGTCGTGGTTGAGGATGACGCCACGCGGAATGAGGAAGGAATCCGTGTCCCAGAAACTCTTGGATGGCAGGTCGCCGAAGGACAGGAAATTGCCGCCCGTATCGCCGATGCCGCCCCATTCCTTGTAGAAGCCGGCGATGGCGAGCAGGTCGGGGATGTAGACCTGATCGACGAAATCGCGCATCTGCCTGATGACGTTCTGCACGATTTCCAGGCCGACGATATTGACCGCAGTGCCGGATTGGCCGGCTGCCAAGTTTTCCACAGCGGTGTGCACGGAGATGGCCGATGGCACACCGCCCACCACGAAATTGGGGTGCGGGTTCTTGCCGCCGAAGATGGTGTGCAACTTGACCACGTCCCTTTGCCAGGTAAGCGCTTCCAGATAGTGAGCCACGGCCATGAGGTTGGCCTCCGGCGGCAGCTTGTAGGCGGGGTGGCCCCAATAGGCATTGGCGAAGATGCCCAGCTGGCCTTGTTCGACGAAAGTCTTCACCCGCTTCTGCACATCGGCGAAATAGCCTGGAGAAGACTTGGGATAGTTGGAAATGCTTTGCGCCAGGGCCGAGGTGGCCTTGGGATCGGCCTTGAGCGCGGATACCACGTCCACCCAGTCGAGGGCGTGCAAGTGGTAGAAGTGCATGACGTGGTCATGCACGTATTGCGCCGCGATCATCAGGTTGCGGATCAGTTCCGCGTTCTTCGGGATGGTGTAGCTGGGGATGGAACGATGCAGGGCGTCTTCCACCGAGCGGATCGAGGCCATGCCGTGCACCAGGGTGCAGACGCCGCAGATGCGCTGGGCAAAGGCCCATGCGTCACGCGGGTCGCGTCCGCGCAGGATGATCTCGATGCCGCGCACCATGGTTCCGGCGGAATAGGCGCTGGTGATCTTGCCACTGGCGTCGGTTTCCGCCTCGATACGCAGATGGCCTTCGATACGGGTGATGGGGTCGACAACGACACGTGTGGTCATGGTCCGTTTCCTCAACTATTCAAAAAGGCGCCGAGGATGCGGTATTGCTCCTGGGCTTCACTGTTCTCGGTGCCTTCGCCAGTGGCGACGGTTTCGCAGGTGCGAGCCATGCGCGCGGACATGGCGGCTTCCCAGGCCAGGTTGTCACCAGCCGCGGCGGGCCGGACGCAGGCCACCGTTGCCTTGGCCACGAAATGGCCGGCCTGATCCGCCCAGTCGGTGGATTTGCCGCACTGGGTGAAACTTTCCACCCGCGCGGTGTTGGCCGCCTGGCAGGCTCCGGCCAGTTCCACATCGGTCACATCGGACCGTCGCGCCAGTTCGAGGGCGGTCTTGAGGCGAGCATCGTTGGACAACGGCAACACCCGCTGCACGAATAGCGCGGCGACGTGACGCTGATGGAGGATGGGCAGCCTGCCCAGTTGTGCCTTGAATTCCCTGTCGTTGGTGGGCATGACTTCAAGCTCCTTTTCCGGAATGTGCTCGGCGATCATCTCGGTGAGGCCGACCACGGGAATGTTCATCTGGTAATGCTCCAGGCCTTCTTCCAGGACGATGCGGCAGTTGGCGCAGGCCGTGACCAAACGATCCGGCTTGACCGCGTCCAACTGGGACTTTTTCTTCTTGAAGGCTTCCAGGCGCAGTTCCTCGCCTTCCTCGATGGCCGAGGCACCGCCGCCACCGCCGCAGCACCAGTTCATGAAGCCGGCGTCGGGCATTTCGACGAAATTGGCCGCCACCATATTCATCAAGTTGCGTTGTGGCTGGATGACGCCGCCGCGACGGGCCAACTGACAAGGGTCGTGGAAGGTTAGACGGTCGACTTCCTTGCCCTCGATCTTGAGCAAGCCCTGTTCCTGGAACTCTCCCAGCACTTCGATGATATGTTTGACCTCGAAGGTGAAGGGGCGCCCCACCACGTTGGCACCGTTCCAGCGCAGCGCACTGTAGGCGTGGCCGCATTCCGGGCTGATCACGCACTTGACCTTGAGTTTCTCGGCACCCTCCACGATGCGCGTGACGATGACCTTGGCAAGGTCCGAGTTGCCGATCTGATAGCCGGCATTGGTCGCTTCGAACGCTGTGGAGCAAAGCGTCCAGGTCTTGCCGGCTTGTTTCATGATCTTGGCGATGGCGCCCAGATATTCCGGGAAGTTGATGATTTCCATGGAGGAGAGCATGACCATGTACTCTGCGCCCACCGCATCCATCGGAATGGGGATGCCGTAATCCTCTTCCACGTGCTTCATCTGTGCCTTCACCGCGGGCAGTTTCACGCCCATGGGACTGCCTATGGTGACGGTACGGTTCACCGCGCCCTTGATGCCGTCCGGGGCGTTGCCGGAAGCGGACATGCCCTCGCGCAGTTTCAGCACCATGTAGACGATGTCGTTACCTACTGGACATACGGCCGAGCAGCGACCGCACAGGGTGCAGGAGTTGTAGACCAGTTCCTGCCACTCCTTGAGTTCGGCGTCGGTGACCGGCTTGGACAGACCGAACATTTTCATTAGGCGGCCGATCAGCGTGTATTCCTGCGAGTAGACGCGGCGCAGAGGCTCCAGCTTGTTGATCGGGGTGTACTTGGGGTCGCCGGTTTCCGTATAGAACAGGCAGGCCTCGGCGCAGATGCCGCAATGCACGCAACTGCTGAAATAACTGGCGATGGGCGCGTCGATGATTTCTTTCAGGACACGCACGCCTTTTTCGAGAGAGGCGCTCATACCGGCACTCCTTTATGACCATTGACCGCGCCGTTGAACCAGCGGGAACCGAATACCGTAAAGGCATGGAACAGCTTGGTGAAGGGCAGGAAAATCAGAAGGATTTCCACCGTGAGGATATGCAGGGCCAGCATGGTGGGATAGGGCAGCAGCAAGTGTCGCACCGTAAGCCAGCCGCTCAGTACCGGGAGAAAGGTGATCACCCAGGTGAACCAGTCTTCAAATGTGGAAAGAAAACGCTTCACCTTGCGGTTGATGCGGTCCGCCAGAACCACTACCAGCGCTGCGATGGTCATCACCGCTACCAGGTCGATGAATTGCGAAGGCAGGGCGGGCCAGGACAAGCCGGTAAGGCTCTGGATCAGCTTGATGTGAGGCGCGAACAGGAATACCACGACGAACAGCCCGATGTGGAAGGCATAGCCACCGACATAGCTGACCGGCGAGGTTTTCAACATGCCCTCGGTCGGTAGCGAACGCCGAAACACGGTGTGGAGACCGGAGGCGCCGGGGTTGTGGCGCGGCGCAGACAGATCCTTCTTGCGGCCGAGACCGTAGATCTCCAGCAGACGCCAAAACACACCCAGCAGAAAGATACCCACGGCCAGATCAAGACCTTGGCCGCGAACCCAGGTCAGAAATTGCATTTCACTCATGATCATTTCTCCAGGTCAGCCAACGTGGTGGTCTCATGGGCAGTCTTGGCCACGCCCTTCTTGCCACGGTTGGCGAAACTCACGGCCACGCCTATCGCGGCGCCGGCCACCACGGCCTCTCCCGCCAACTTGAGCGGGCGAGCCGGAGTGGATAGGGCCTTGTAGAAGCCGCCACCGTCCCAGAAATCGGGTTCCGAGCAGCCCAGGCAGCCATGGCCTGACTCGACCGGCCAGGAAGTGCCGCCGTTCCACTTCACGGTGGCGCAGGAGTTGTAGGTA
>CAIXFP010000587.1 GCA_903918705.1 uncultured Pseudomonadota bacterium | reverse complement strand
CGCTGGATACGGCGTTTTCCTGGCTGCCACCGAAGGCGCCGAAAAGGCCCTGGTAGCGGACCTGGCGCCGCCGGACCGGCGCGGCAGCGCCTACGGCTGGTTCCACCTGACCGCGGGCGCCATGTTGTTGCCCGCCTCGCTGCTGTTCGGCGCGCTCTATCAACAGGCGGGCGCTTTGGCCGCGTTCACCTTCTCTGCCGCCTGCTCGCTCGCGGCGGCGCTCCTGCTGCCGCTGTGGGCGCTGCGTGGCGCGGGCTATGCTGCCCGAACGCGGGGCATGCCATGAATTCGACACCCCTGGGAGGCGACATGAACAGTGGGGATGTGGACGTACTCAGGACCGCGGTCGCCTGGCTTGCCGGCGGGCGGCGGGTGATCCTGGCCACGGTGGTGCAGACCTGGGGATCGGCGCCGCGACCACCCGGTTCCCTGATGGTCCTGCGCGACGACGGCCAGATCGCCGGATCCGTCTCCGGCGGCTGCGTCGAGGACGACCTGATCCACCGCCTGCGCACCCGGGAACTGCCGCTGGAGCGGCCCGAAATCACCACCTACGGTGCCGGTGGTGAGGAATCCCGGCGTTTCGGCCTGCCCTGCGGCGGCACCCTGCGCATCGTCCTGGAACCTCTCTCGGCGCGTTCCCGCCTGCCCGAACTGCTGGCCTTTCTGGAGGCTCGGCAGCGCGTGGAACGCAGTCTCGACCTGGAGAGTGGCGCGGTCACCCTGTGCCCGGCGCCGGCTTCCGCCGGCGTGGCCTGCGACGGCCAGACCCTGCGCACGCCGCATGGCCCCGAGATGCGTTTGCTGATAATCGGTGCCGGGCCGGTGGCGCGCTATCTGGCGGCCATGGCGGTGATGCTGGACTACCAGGTCACCGTGTGCGAACCGCGCGAGGAATACCGCGAGGCCTGGCCGCCCCTGGAGGGCGTGCTGCTGTCCGACGTCATGCCCGACGATAAAGCCGACGCCATGCGGCTGGACGCCCACTGCGCCGTGGTGGCCGTCAGCCACGACCCGGCCCTGGATGACCTGGCCCTGATCCGCGCCCTCGCCAGCCCGGCGTTCTACATCGGCGCCCTGGGCTCTCGCCTGAACAACGACCGACGCCGCCTGCGACTCCGGGAATTCGCGCTGGACGCCGCCATCGAGCGCCTGCGCGGCCCGGCGGGTCTCAACCTGGGGGGCCGGGGCCCAGGCGAGATCGCCTTGTCCATCCTGGCCGAAATGACCGCCATCCGGCGCCATCGCGGCCTGGACGGCAGCCTGGCCGACTGGAGTTCGTCCAGCCGCGCATGCCGGGTCGATGCATCGGCGTGAACAGGCTGCCTTCTCGCGACATTCCTGCCCGCCCTGAGCATGTCGCCAGGCCGGCCGGCAAGCCATCGTTGGGCAAAGCGCAGCGTGCCCAACCCACGGCTTTGGATATCTCTCGTAGCGAGTGATGTTTCTACGCGGACCGCGTGCGAGCGGCCAGGCTCGATGTTTGGCCACACGGCCGTCGTGTTTCCTTACAGCGATGGCGTGTATCCCGGCACGTTCGCCGTGTTCCCCTTCAGCGACGACGTGTATCCCGACACAGCCGCCATGTTGCCCAACAGCCGCGGCCTGTTTCATGACACGGGCGCCGTGTTACCCAACACCGTTCTTGTGTCTTCAAACACATGGCGCGTGTCTCCAAACACGGCACGCGTGTTGGGCAACACACGCCGCGTGTTACCCAACACGCCGTAACACATTGTAAAAAAAGGTCTTTTGTTGAGCTTATTCGAGACTCGTGTCGACTAACACGCGGCGTGTGTTGGGTAACACGCGGCGTGTGTTGGGAAACAAGCGGGCGGAGCGGGGAAACAAGCGGGGTTTGCAAGGCTGCCCGGCGCCCGTGATACGCAGCACGGCGCCCCTGTTTCCTCACTCCCGCCGCGTGTCAGTCGACACGGCGAGCCTGTTGCGTGACACGGCGTTTGTGCTTCGCGACACGGCGGCATAGCGACCGAAGCGCGGCGCCTGGACACCACCCTGGACCATGTTTTCCCTGCCGTGGCAACCTGGGCAAAGCAGAAAATCGGTAAATTCGCACAAACGGGTATCCAGTGCGTTCATCAAGTCGGCTTTTCTACGACCTGATAGGGCAAAGAAAACCAAATTCACGGCGACGCGGGAATGACAGTTGAAAGTCAGTACCAATTTGCCCTGACACCATGATCATCATGCCCGCCATCGCAAATAACACAAGTGCATAAAACTCACCGCGGAACATGCCGCGCAACGTGATGT
>CAIXFP010000586.1 GCA_903918705.1 uncultured Pseudomonadota bacterium | reverse complement strand
CTCGCTGCCCAGCTTCAGCAACCAGCCCGGCGCCACGCGCGTGGCCTTGAACCAGTCGCCGTCGATCGGCACATAGGCCACGATCTCCGTTTCACCCTTGGCATCCAGGGCGAACAGCGCCGGTGAAACCTGGGAGCCCTTGGGCATCCTGAACCAGGTGAAGCGGCCGTCGTCGAACACCGAGGTGGGGCGGAACTCGGCTTCGCCCTCGATCTGGTAGTCAAAGGAAGACCGCGTGAGGTCCACGCTCACCGGCGAAGCTTCATCCGCCAGTCCGGCGCCCCCTGCACCGGTGGTGACGTTATCTCCCGCCGCATCCTTACCGGACGCCCTGCCGAGACCACGGCCCACTGGGGTTCCTTCGCGCCCCCGTTCCGATGCCTCCAGCTCGTCGAACGCCTCACCCGGGATGAACCAGGACACCCGCTGATGCCAGCGTTCCTTCTCGCCGTGGCACTCCAGCACCAACTGATACACACGCCGGTCAGTGATGACCGTGCCGGAGTTGAACGCGCCGACCTCGGTGCCCGCGTAGGGCCGAATGAAGACATGGCGCTTGTCGCCGGCCACATGGGTCTGCCAGCGTGCCGAATCGGACAGATACAGCCCCTGCACCCGCTCGCCCGGTTCGAATTCGAGCACCGTATACATGCCGACACGCGCCAGCACCGGAAACACCTGGTCCGGGTTCCAGGCATACACAGCCAGGCGGGTATCGGCGAACGCCGCCGCCTCCGGCGCCGCGCGCGGCGTCTTCTCCTCGATGGGCGCGTTGTTTGGTGTATTGCTGGGCACGCTGTTAGGTGCGTTTTTGGGTAAATCACCGGCCCAACACGGCAGCGCCAGGCCGAAAACGCACCCAACCAAGCACGACACCAACATGGCACGGGATGGGCTCATTTCTTGTCTACCTCGTCCAAAGTGAAGTGGGTCACGTAGAAGCCGATGGGGTTGATGCGCCGCATCCGCTTCAGCTCTTCCGTCTCATCGCCCGAGGGAGGAATCAGCGTGAAGTGCACGGTCAGGCGCTTCCGGCTGGTATTGAAGGTGGTGCCGGCCATTTTTTCTGTGACGGTCACGTCGATGACCGCGACATCCTTGGCCAGGAACGAAGCCGGCGAGGTTTCCACCTCGCGCGAATAGCCGGGTTCACGCTTGAGCCGTTCGAATGGCCGTTCCCGATCCAGCCGCTCATCGAATTCCGCGGTCGCGGCACCGGTGGTCATGACATAGGCACGGGCGAACTCCACCTGCGCCACGCGCGCTTCCGGGTCCAGGCTCAGCAAGCGCACTGACCACTGGTTCATGAAGTAGCGCAAGGTCAAATCGCCCGGCTCGAAACGCTGCGCCACCTGGTCGGTCGCGCGCACCTCGCCAGTGAACTTGTTCACCTCCACGAAGTACGGCACCGAGGTCTTGAGCGGCAACATGAACAGGATCGCCAGACACTCGGCCAGCGCCACCAGAATGGCGGCCATGGCGAAGACCCAGGCGCGATTGCGCTCGGTGGACAACACCGCGCCCTGTGCCAGGACGGGCTTGCCCGTGACCGACGCGGGAGGCGGATTGCCAGGGGAAGCGTCAGGGGTACTCATGGGTGAACCTGGGGGATGGGGAAATTGATCGGTGAACAGCGGCCTTGAAGTAGAGCAACCATTGCTCTAGCATTGACTGCATGCCGACCCTGCAACGATTCGACGGTTGTCGGGTATTGATGTACCCAGACGACCACCCGCCTCCCCATGTCCATATCAAGCTGAGCGATGGGCGGGAATGCACGGTCGACATCGACTCGTTCGAGATCAAGGGGCGGGTTGCCGAGCGGGAAATCCGTGAAGCGATGGCCTGGATCGCATTCAACCAGGCGCAGTTGTTATACGAATGGCGGAGATACAACCCATGAGCGATTACTTCTTCCCCCACCTGACGGCGGTCGAGGCGCTGGCGCCCTACCGTCTGCGCACCACGTGGAGCACGGGCGAATCGCTTGACGTGGATGTGGAAGGCGTCCTGCGCCGGCACGATTTTCTGTCGCCCATCCTGGCCCCCGACGTGTTCGCGCGGGTCCATGCCGATGCGAATGGCCGCGGCATCGAGTGGATTGACAGCGAACTCGGCGCGGACAACGTCTATGCCTGGGCCAAGGAGCAAGCCGGGGAGCCCAGCCACGAAATGTTCGATACCTGGATGCAGCGAAACAGCCTGTCGCTCGCAGGCGCCGCCGATGCGTTGGGTATCAGCCGCCGCATGGTCAGCTACTACCGCACGGCTCACAAACCTATCCCGCGCTCGATCTGGCTGGCCTGCCTGGGTTGGGAAACGACCCGGCCGAACGAACATGGACTGCCCCGGACCCTGCCCACGGCGCGGGAATACGCGGCCATGCATGCTTGAGCGGTTCCTGGTGACAGGCGTCACTAACACCTTGGAAACTGCCGTGCTACGGTGAAAACCCTGAACAATGAAGACAAGAAAAGAACCATGAAAATCGCTCCCAACACCCAATTCAGCACCGTCAAAGCCTTCGTCCATTGGTGGCTGCTGGCTATGGTCGGCTTGGTGCCTGCTATGTGGATTGGTGGGCTTTTCCAGGATAAAGCCACCCAGACGGCCTTCACACTGGTCGGTCTCGTGTGGGCAGTCGTCGCGGTGGTCATCATCGGCCGGCGCGGTGAGCGCTATACCAAGCGGGTGCTGCCGACGCCTGCGGGTGCGCATGCAAACGGCGTTGCTGACCAAAGCATTGGCAGCATTGAGGATGGCACTTGGTTTGGCAGCTTTGACGAAGTGGCTGGCTATGCCGTCACTTATGATGACTGAGTCAAAGCTCATTTGCCCTCCTTGGAGAGGACTTTATTGAGTCTGTCAGCAGCAGTCATAAAGCTCCGTGCTGCCTTTGCCGCATCCCCACCCGCGCTTCCCCCTGTCAGCGCCGCCGCCATACTCGGCACCTGCCACATCATCAGAAACGCCATGAACGCGATAACCACGGCGAGGCAGAGGCTCAGGAAATCGCCATTCCAGGTCGCGACGGCTCCATTGCCGGCGGCGGCGAGCGCTTGCGACGTCGTCTGAAGCTGCACGACCAGGTTGTAAGTCAAGGCCAGCATGATCGTGGCCACCAGCTTGTAGAAGCCCGCCGTGATCATGAAACGCAGCCAGCCGTCGAACAGGAACGACAGCACCGGCATCAGATAGAAAGGAATCATGATCGGACCCAGCGTGAGCCCGACGACGGACAGGACGTCGGCCATGAGGACGACGAAAATGAAGACCACCATCGCCAGACCAACGAACAGCGAGGCAACCAGGGCGAGGAAGATGTGCGGGATCCGGACAAACTCTCTCCCGATCGCCACGATGTAATCCATCCAGTCCGGCTTGTCCGGCAGCAGATGCGCCCCCTCCGCGTAGTTCATCAACCCCACAATGCTGTTCCAGAACAGCTTCGCTCCCACGGCCTGCAAGCTGTTCCAGTTCACGCCTCCTCCCGCGATCCCAGAACTGCCGGCGATCGTCTGTGCGTAGGCATCGAACTGCGAGGTAAAGATCGGTGCCATGTACACCGGCGACCCGCCCCAGGTTCCCACCCCGCCGCGCGGCGGCATGTACAGCATCAAGACGATGTAAATGAACATGCTGGTCGCGCCGAAGAGCGCCAGGGAGCCGACCAGGTCTTCGCTCATGTGGTAGTTCTTGTAGATGGTCCAGCCCAGCATCAGGGTCCACACCGACCAGAAAATCCCCATCCCCTCGGACCACAGCGAACCCGCCATGGCAACCCCGGCCGCCTGGATGCCGTTCATCGCCTGCGATAGCACCGTGCCCGCCTGCTGCCCAGGAGTGGGCGCCGCCGCCGCCGGCTCACTGGCGACCATGGCCGCAACGCCAACCGCCAGCACCGCCAACACGGGCGGCATCGCCTCCGCCCGTGGGGGTGCCCAGAGCGCCAGGCTGGAAAGCACCACCACGCCGAGCCTGAACAGCCATTGGATGGCACGTGTCATGCGAACAACCTCATCACCACGTGCACGATGTTGTTGGCCAGCGCGATCAGTGCGATGCCGACCAGTACCAGGTCGATCAAGACCATTGCCGGGCGGTCCTGCATCACCACGATCAACCCCCAGGCCGTTTCCAGGCGCCAGCGGCGCTCGCGCCGCCAGGCCTCGCGTTCCGGCGGCCGGTAATCGCTACGAGCGCCATCCGGCCCGAAATCCAGCCGGCCCTTGTAAACCAGTGAGATCAGCGACTGATCGGCGGCATTCGCGCGAACCAGCCAGCCGACCAGCCGATCCGGCCCGCCGTCCTGCCCAAAAAACGCGGCTTCCAGCCGCTCCATCACGTGGCCAAAGCGGTGGCCGACGCGGACTTTGAGCGTGCCGGTCCTCACCAGGACCACCATGCCGGCGATTGCAATTGAAATTGCGCCCCCGATGCGTTGTCGGCGGCATTCTGAGCGGCCTTGGCCGCCATCTCGCGCAGGGCACGATCGCCGTTGGCGGCCATGCGCAATTGATCTTCCTGGGATTTCTGCGCTACCGCGGCTTTCTGCTCGGTCAGCACCTGGGCCATGTCCAGGGTGACGGAGTAGCCGATGGCGTTCTGGGTGGCCAGGGCCTGCAGCCCTTGAACCGTGCCGGTAATGTTGGCGGCGTTCTGGGTCGCCTGGGCCAGGGCGGCACTCTTCTCGTTGTAGGTCGTGATAAGGGCGGAATCGCGGTCGAACTCGCGGGCGTAAATGCCGCCACGCGTGTTGGCCAGGGCAATTTCCTGGGCCAGATAATCCTTCGGGCTCAGGTTCAGGTAGGCCATTTCGCTGCCACGCTGCTGGATCATGGCCGCCGCCTGCTGCGAGGCCGTCTTGATGTCATTCACGGCCCGGTACAGGTCCAGATAGGCCTGCAAGTCCTTCTGCAGCGGCGCCAGCGCGAGAGCGGCTGCGGCGGCAGGGAGATTCCGGAGGTTCTGGATCATGAGAATCTTGCGATCGACCGCCTCCGTGATCTGGCGGATCTGATTGGCGACCTGCTCGGCTTGCTTCGCCACGCTTTCGACCAGTTGGCCGTTATTCAGCAACTGGGTGATTTCCGTTGAGCCGCCCGTGCCCGCGACGGAGCCGGCCCAGGCCGGCATCTGCAATAGGAAGGCCAGAAGCGCGCCCCACAGGCAATTACGCATACCGTTGCACCGCCTCGATATGCCGCGCTTGCCAGCCCTCGCCACCCTCGCGGTAAACCCGGTCGAATATCGCCAGCGCCGCCTTGTCGGAACGCAGGCAGGCCAGGGTGTCCGCATCCAGGCGCAGGTTCACCATGCGCGAGAGGCCGGGCTGAACCACCATGAACTGGCCCTTGCCGGCGGAACTGGCCACGGCCTCGATCTGCACCTCGTTGAGCGACAGATGGCGGGAATAGAGTTCGCGTAGGGTCTCCGAGCGCGCCTCCGGGTTGGGCAGCAGGATGCGGGTG
>CAIXFP010000585.1 GCA_903918705.1 uncultured Pseudomonadota bacterium | reverse complement strand
GTTCGATGCGGCTGGCGATGAAGGCGTTGCCCACCACGTCGGCGGCGTTCGACAGGCCCTGAACGATGGGCACACCGCTCTGGTAGGTCATGGCCAATCCCTTGGTGAAGCGCGCCAGCGACGCCTTGTGCAGTATCTTTCCGACCACGGGCACCTTGAGCATATGCTTGTCCCAGAGATAGCGCCCCTGAGGTGTGCCCCGCCACCAGCGCAAGGCGATACCTGCACCTGCCATGGCACCCAGCAGCAACGGCCACCAGGTCACGGTGAATTCGGAGGCACCGAGCAGTATCCGTGTCACGATGGGCAGCGCGGCATGGGAACTCTTGTAGACCTTGGCGAAGGCTGGAATCACCATCACATTGATCACCCCCAGGGCGATCACCAGCGCGGCGATCACGAAACTGGGGTAGCGCAGCGCGCTTTTCACCCGCTCGCGCATCTCGCGCTCGAATTCGAGATGGTGGAACAAACGCATGAACACGTCGTCCAGGCGGCCGGTGGTTTCCCCCACCCGCACCATGTTGACGAAAAAGGGCTGGAACACGCCGGGATGCTTGCGCAGGCAGGTGGACAGTTCGCGACCGGCGGCCAGGCCATCGCGCAAATCCAGCAGCACCGCCCGGAACGCCTTGTGGGGGCTCGATTCGGCCAGGGACGCGAAGGCCCGCAGGATCGGCACTCCGGCCTTCAGCAGGCTGGCCATCTGGCGGCAATAGAGCATCAGGTCGGATTCGGTGACCTTTTCCTCGAAAAACTGGCCAAGATAGAGGCCGACGTCGCCGCCGCCGGCGGCCTTCTCGGCGGCCCCGGCGATGGCCACCGGGGTCAGGCCGGAACGCAGCAACTCGTCCGCCACCGCCGCTTCGGAGGCGCCTTCCAGCTTGCCGCTCAACAGTTCGCCGCGGGTGTTGCGGGCCTTGTAGGAGAAGGATGGCATGGGATTAATTTTGAATGTTGAATTTTGAATTTTGAATGGCTGATGGCGCGCTTCGCGCGCCTGATCCTGAATTCATAATTAACAATTCATAATTAAACATTGTCCGTTTCATGCGTCACCCGCATGGCTTCCGCCACGCTGGTCAGCCCTTCGCGCACCAGGCGCAGGGCTTCGTCGCGCAGGGTCTGGCCGGCCAGGCGGGATTGGGCGGCGGCGCGGAAACCGGTGGTGTCGCCGCGATTGAGCAGGCCGGCGAGTTCGCCATCGATCACCAGCAGCTCGTAGATGCCCTGGCGGCCCTGGTAGCCGGTGTGGTTGCAGTGGCTGCAACCACGGGCCCGCTTCAGGCGGCTCTCGTCGAGACCGGCGGCGATTTCGGTTTTCAGCCAGATGCGCTCGCCGGCCTCCAGGCTGTCCGGCTGCGCACATACCGGACACAGCAGGCGCACCAGGCGCTGCGCCACCACGCCGGCCAGGCTGGTGGAAAGAAGGAAGCCGGGGGCGCCCATGTCGAGCAGGCGGGCGGCGGCGGAAGGGGTGTCGTTGGTGTGCAGGGTGGACAGCACCAGGTGGCCGGTGAGCGCGGCGCGCAGTGCGATCAGGGCGGTTTCCGTGTCGCGCATTTCGCCCACCAGGATCACGTCCGGGTCTTGCCGCAGGAAGGCGCGCAGCGCCCGGGCGAAGGTCAGTTCGATCTTGTCGTTCACCTGCACCTGGTTGATGCCCGGCAGGCGGTATTCCACCGGATCTTCCACGGTAAGCAGCTTGCGCTCCGGGGTGTTGAGTTCGGCCAGGGCGGCATACAGGGTGGTGGTCTTGCCGGAACCGGTGGGACCGGTGACCAGGATCAGGCCATGGGGACGGTGGATCAGGGCTTGCAGGCGGGCCAGTTGCGCCTCCGGCATGCCCATGTCGGCGAGCCGGGTCACGCCGCCGTGGGTGAGCAGGCGCAACACGGCGGATTCGCCGTACTGGACCGGCAGGGTGGACATGCGCACGTCGACGGCGCGCTTCTTCAGGCGGATGACGAAGCGGCCATCCTGGGGCAGGCGCTTTTCGGCGATATCCAGTTCCGCCATCAGCTTCAGGCGCTGGATCAGGGCCGGGCCGATCTTGCGGTCCGCCTCGGTGGCCATGGACAGGACGCCATCGATGCGGAAACGGATCTGTAGGCTCTTCTCCTGGGGTTCGATGTGGATGTCGGAGGCGCGCACCTGGATGGCGTCCTCGAACACCGACTGCAACAGGCGCACCACCGGGGCTTCCTCGGCGTTGCCGGTGGCCGCCAGGGTACCGAAGTCGATGACCTCGTCGGACAACTCTTCCGTGAGGTTGCGCGCGAGTTCGCTGATTTCGTCGGAACGGCGGTAGATTAGGTCGATGAACTGGGCCAGCGATCCCTCGTTGGCCACGGCCACCGCCACTTCCCGCTTGAGGTGGCGGACGATCTCGTCATAGGCGAACAGGTCGGTGGGGTCGGCCATGGCCACCCGCACCCGGTCGTCCTTGAGTTCCACCACCACGGCGCGGAAACGGCGCGCCATCTGTTCCGGCAGCAGGCGCACGGTCTCGGGCCGCACGTGAACCTGGCGCAGGTCGATCAGGGGTATCTGCAACTGGCGGGCGATGGCGCCGGAGATTTCCTCCTCGGTGACGAAACCGTTCTCCACCAACACCCGGCCGAGCTTGCGGCCGCTGGCCTTCTGCTTCTCCAGCGCGATGCCGAGCCGCTCCTGCGAAAGCAGTTTCTGCTGAACCAGAAGATCGCCCAGGCGGATCTTCTCGGGGCGTGCCATAGGTGACTCCTGCGGTGGGCTCCCGCCCCCGCGGGCGAGGTGGGGACTGGTGGAGAGGAAAACCAGATTCCCGCGTAAATTAGCGGCTTACGCGACATGCCTCAAGTTATATGTTCGAAATTGTCCTGGTAGAGCCGGAAATCCCTCCCAACACCGGCAACGTCATCCGCCTTGCCGCCAACACCGGCTGCCGTTTGCATCTGGTGCGTCCTCTCGGGTTCGATCTCTCCGACAAGAACCTGCGCCGCGCCGGGCTGGACTACCACGAGTACGCGGAACTGCGGGTGCACGACGACTGGCCGGCCTTGTGTGCGGCCCTGCCTGGGCGGCGCCGATACGCCTTCACCACCAAGGGATCGCGGCCGTTCGCCGAAGCCACATTCCTGCCCGGCGACGTGCTGGTGTTCGGCGCGGAAACCCGCGGCCTGGCGGCCTCGGTGCTGAGCGATTTCACGGATGGCCAGCGTCTGCGCCTGCCCATGCGGCCGGGCCAGCGCAGCCTGAATCTCGCGAACACGGTGGCGGTGGCTGTGTTCGAGGCCTGGCGCCAGAACGGCCACGCGGGAGGGGTGTGAGCGCGGGATAATTCGCTTGTTCCTGTAGCCTCGGCGCCTCGCCGACGCGACCTTTGTCATCCGATTGCGGAGCCCGCCCATGAGCGCCCTGGAAACCTTCGAAACCATGCTGGCCGCCGGCCGCGACAACCTCCTGCTGCGATTTTCCCTGGGCAACGAGTACTTCAAGCTGGGACGCTTCGACCTCGCCCGCACCCACCTGGAAGCGGCCCTGGCCTTCGATTCACGCCATTCCGCCGCCTGGAAGCTGCTGGGCAAGGCCCTGGCCGAGGCGGGCGACCCGGCGGCGGCGCTGGAAACCTACCGCCGTGGCATTGCCGCTGCCCAGGATAAGGGCGACTTGCAGGCGGTGAAGGAGATGCAGGTGTTCGCCCGTCGCATCGAGAAGCAGTTGGCCGGGAAATGAAATACGCCCGCCGAAGCGGGCGCTTGGGCAACGGCTGTAAGGATCAGCCGAAGGGCTTCGGTTGCGGCGTGTCATTGCTGGACGGCGGCAGGATCGGCAGCTTGAAGTCGGGCTGCTTGCCGGTCAGGGTCTTCAGGAAGGCGACGATCTTGCCGACTTCTTCCGGGCTGAAGGTGCGGCCCAGTTGCAGCCGGCCCATGGTGTCCACCGCCTGTTCCAGGGTGGCGGCTTCGCCGTCGTGGAAGTAGGGGTAGGTCATTTCCACGTTGCGCAGGGTCGGCACCTTGAACTTCATGCGGTCGGCGTCCTGGCCGGTGAGGCCGGCCACGCCCTGGGCCTTGTTCTTGGTGTCGTAGGCGGCCACCAGGCCCATCTTCTGGAAGGAACTGCCGCCCACCGCCGGACCGTAATGGCAGGCGGTGCAGCCGCTGTCCTTGAACAGCTTGTAGCCGGCCTGCTCGTCCTTGGACAGGGCCTTCTTGTCGCCCTTGAGCCACTTGTCGAAGCGGGAATTCGGGGTGACCAGGGTTTCCTCGAAGGCGGCGATGGCGTCGGTGACCATGTCGATGGTGGCCGTGTCCTTCTTGAACACCTTCTTGAACTCGGCCTTGTAGGCGGGCATGGAGTTGAGCACGGAGACCGCCAGTTCATGGGTGAAGGCCATCTCGCCCGGGTTGGCGATGGGGCCGCCGGCCTGGGCCTTGAGATCCTTGGCGCGGCCGTCCCAGAACTGGGCCAGGTTCATGCTGGAGTTGAGCACGGTGGGAGCGTTGATCGGACCCTGGTTCCAGTGGTCGCCGATGGATGTCTTGAGGTTGTCGGTGCCGCCCATGGACAGGTTGTGGCAGGAATTGCAGGAAATGAAGCCGGACTTGGACAGGCGCGGGTCGAAATAGAGCTTCTTGCCCAGTTCCACCATGGCCGGGTTCTTCACCTTGACGGCGGCGATGGGCTGGATCGGTTCTCCGGACCAGGCGAGGGTCGCGCTGGCCGCCAGGATGGCGACGATGAGGGTACGCAATTGCATGGAACACTCCTTGGTACGTTGTGATTGGGGTGGTTCAAACGCCGGCCTGGACCGCTTATCGGTCAGGCTTGAGGGTGGTCTAAACCGGACGCGAGTATCTTGATTGGTCCGGCTACGGGTCAAGCGTTTTTATCATTTCGAGGCCGGTGGTGCGCTGCCACCGGCCAGCCAAACGTCACAGCCCGAGGGCGCGCAGGTCGAGGCAGCCATCCACCATGGGCGGGCACCAGAAATAGGCGCCGGTGACCGGCCGGGTGAAGTTGAACAGGGCGTCGCGGATGCCGTCCTCGGCTCCCACCATGCGCCGCAGTTGCGCCGCATAGGCGTCCACGCTACGGCCGAAGGCCACGAACACCAACCCGGCTTCCCGCGCATCGGCCCAGGGCATGGAGCGGCGCAGGACGAAGGCCTCCGGGTTGAAACTCTCCTGGGCGGTGCGTTTCACGTGGGCGGATGCCGGGGCGTCTTCGATTTCCTCGTTGTCCGTTTTGCGCCGGCCGATGGCCAGATCCTGCTGATCGTCGGCCATGGCGGAAAAACGGTCGAGGTCATGGACCCAAAGCTGCACTGCCACGAAACTCGCGCCATCCCGCCCCGCGCCCTGTCCGTCCACCAGGGCCGCCGCCAGGGCGGCGTCGCCCACCGGGTTTTCGGTACCGTCCTCGTAGCCGGTCAGGTCGTGCCCCGGACCGTAACGGAAGGCGTCCACCACCCGCTCCAGCGTGAACGCCGGGGCCAGCGCCTGCTCCAGATCGCGTGTGCAGTGCAGCAGTTCGCCGCGGTCGTCGCCGCGCAGCCAGCACCACAGCGCGCTGGGGGTGGAGGGAATGACGATGCCAGCGGTCTCGTAGCCGGGAAAGGGCTGAAGTCCGTCGATGGCGCCGTCCAGCAACGCCACCAGGGCGGCGCCCAGCCCCGTCACGGTGGTTTCGCCATCGGTGCGCCGGGTCAGCGCGATCAGCGCGGCCTGGGCCGTGGCGCGGGGCGTGCCGGGTTGCAGCGAGAAAAATAAATGCCTGGCCAGGGGCGGGACGGGAGCCAGGATGCCGCTTTGGAATGTCGCCATGGATGTCTCCTTGCACGGTGGGAAGCGGCTCAGCTTATCCCGATTGGCAAGCCCTTGGGGCACGATGGGTCGGACGCGCATTGCCCAACCTGCGAGCCGAAGTACGCCCGGGTTATTTCAGCCCGGCGCAGAGGATGCCCGGGTCGGCATGGCCGCTGGCTGCCATGGTTTCGAGATTGCGCAGCACCTGCATGCTGGCGTCCTCCATCTTGCCCAGTTCGGCAAGCCCGGCCATGGCGTCACCCGCGCGATACAGCCGCACCGCCGCGACGCCGTGCTGGTGCACGGCGATGTGGGGCGATTCGATCCCCTGGTAACCCGGCAGTTTGGAGAAGCAATGCCTGCCGTCGCCTTCGTAATACCACTTGCCCAGGCGGCAGCCGGTATGGCTGGCGAAGTCCGCCTCCTGTTTGTCGGAAATGCCCAGGAACACCTTGTAGATTTCCATCTTGAACACCAGGTGGTCCACCTTGGCGGTTTCCACGAAACTGCGCAGGGCGCTGGACGCGATGGCGCCGATCATCTGGTCGGCCTGGTCCATCAATGCCTGCATGCCGCTGTGGGCCTGGTGGCTGTCATCCTTGAACTTGCCGGTGTTCTCGGGGTCGATCTGCACCTGGTTGCGCACCGCATAGGCCTCGTTCTGCTCGGTATTCACCAGCACGGAAATCTCCTCGGTGGCGCGGCGGGTGCGTTCCGCCAACTTGCGCACCTCGTCCGCCACCACCGCGAATCCGCGTCCCATTTCCCCGGCTCGGGCCGCCTCGATGGCGGCGTTGAGGGCGAGCAGGTTGGTCTGGTCGGCGATTTCCTTGATCAGGTTGACGATGCCGCCGATCTCTCCGGTGCGATCGTGCAGCTTCTCCACCGCCGACGCGGTGTCGTTGAGGCGTTGGATGAAGCCATCCAGGTTGTCGGCCATGCGTCCGATCACGCCCAGGTTGTCGCCGACGGTGTCGCAACTGTGCGCGACCGCTTCGGTTTCGTGCTTCATGGCCTGGGCCAGCGCCGCCAGGGAGCCCTGGCATTCCTTGAGCGAATCGACGAAATGGCCGATGTATCCGCCCAACCCCTCGTGCAGGGCCAGTTGCGTGGTCAGGCCGTCCCGGGAACTTGCGGCGGAATCTTCCCGCTGCCGCAAGGTTTCCATGTCGCTGCGCAGGGTAGCGCTTTCTTCCCGCAACGCGAGAACCTCTTGCCGCAGGGCTTCCTGTTTCTGACCGGATCCGAAAAACATGGGGCTTACCTCGCAAGGACACCGTCTTGGGAATATCGGTGGAAATGCACTTAACTTGAGGCTCGGAACAAAAATAGTCGCCGCGGGAAACAGGTGACAGTACTTCCGCGGTCAAGGCTTGGCATTGACTAGAATCGCCCGATTAGCCCTATGGATCGAGGAAGCCATGACTCTGCAGGAACTGCGTTATCTGGTGGCCCTGGCGGATTGCGGCCATTTCGGACAGGCCGCCGAGGCTTGTTGCGTCAGTCAGTCGACCTTGTCCACAGGGCTGAAGAAGCTGGAGGATGTCCTCGGGGTGATCGTGTTCGACCGCTCCCTGAAGAGGGTGGCACCGACACCCATCGGCCTGGAAATCGTCGCATCGGCGCGCCGTATCGTGGAGGAAGCCGCCCGCATCAAGGAATTGGCCGGCTATGCCAAGGATCCCATGGAGCGTACCGTGCATCTCGGCGTGATTCCCACACTGGGACCGTATTACCTGCCCCACGTGCTGACCCGGGTGCGTGGCGCGCACCCGAAACTGCGGTTGCTGCTGCGGGAGGAAATGACGCCGCACCTGCTCGGGCATCTCGACGAGGGCAAGCTGGACGCCGCCCTGCTGGCCCTGCCCATCCATGATCCCAACCTGGAAGTGGCGGCGTTGTTCCGGGAGCCCTTCCTCGCCGCGCTTCCCGCCGATCACCCGCTGGCGGCCTCTCGCGTGGTGGCTATCGACGATCTCGCCCACGCCGGCCTGCTGTTGCTGGAAGAGGGGCATTGCCTGCGCGACCAGGCCCTGCGGGTGTGCCACCTTCAGGGTCTGAAAAGCGAGGAGATCCGCGCCACCAGCCTGGAGACTCTGCGTCAGATGGTGGCTCTGGGACTGGGGGTGACGCTGATCCCCAGCCTGGCCGGCGTCGGACCCGGCGTGCCCGGAGTGGTGTTGAAGCCGATCGCGGAGACGTCCGCGTCGCGCGGCATCGGCCTGGTCTGGCGGCGGCGCTCGCCGCTGGCCCACACCCTGGCGCAACTGGCGAAAACGCTGGTTGCCCGGTTGCCGCCGGGGACGCTGGCCTTGTAGCGTCCCCGGCGCGCCCGTCAGTGCGCCCGCGGGATGAAGCTGATGACCTTGCTGCCCTCGCCCTCCGGGCCCTTGCGCATGCCGCTGGCGCAGGATGCGCCCTCGGTTTCCATGACCTGGCCTTCCGCTTCGTAAAGCAGGTTGATCACGTCCACGTAGAAGCGCTCCTTGGCCATCATCAGTGCGGTGCGCTCGCCTTCGTTGGCGGCCTTGACGTCCGCGCCGGCGTCCAGCAACGCCGCACAGACTGCCGCCTCGCCGCCGCCGGCGGCCAGCATCAGGGGAGTGATGCCGTAGAAAATGCGGGCGTTGACGTCGGCGCCATGGTCAATCAGCGCCTGCACCACGGGGGCGAAGCCACAATCCAGTTCATGGTTGTAGGCCGCCTTGAAGAGCGGAGTCCAGTCGTTGGCATCCTTGATGTTGGCGTCGGCGCCGGCTTCCAGCAGGGCGTGGACCACGTCCAGATGCCCGTTCAGGGCGGCCAGGTGCAAGGCGCCGTCGCCCGTTTCGTTCAACTCGTTGGGGTTGGCGCCGCTGGCGAGCAGTTGGCGGACTTGGGCGCTATCGCCGGACTGGGCGGCGGCGTGAAGGGCTGCGGACATGATGCGATCTCCGGGTGGTTAATACCCGACTATTGTAATCAACTACTGGTCGCCGGGTTGAAAATATTCATCGCGTCGAGGCCGCCGGTGAGCACGGTGACGTCGAAGCCCCGCTGCGCCAGGAGGAAGGCGGCGGTGCTGCTGCGGCGTCCGGTCTGGCAGTAGAGGATGTAGGGGCGCGAAGGATCCAGGGCTTTGGCGCGCAGGCGCAGCAGGTAGAGGGGCAGGTTGAGGCTGCCCTTGAGGCTGCCCTGGCG
>CAIXFP010000584.1 GCA_903918705.1 uncultured Pseudomonadota bacterium | reverse complement strand
CGCAGCGCGCTGCAAGCCAGCGAGGCCACGGCTGCGGCCAGCGCCGCCAGCTTGGGCGACGTGCGGGTGGGTGTCCATCGCCGCTGAGGTGGCCCTCGACTACCTGAGCCTGCGCGGCGCCCAGGCGCGCCTGGCCATCGCCATCGCCAACCTGGCCAGCCAGAAGGAAACCCTGCAGATCACCCAATGGCGGATGCAGGCCGGCCTGGTCACCTCGCTGGAAACCGAACAGGCGCAGGCCGCCGTCGAGCAAACCGGCGCCCTGGTACCGGCCCTGCGCACCAGTATCGAGCAGAGCCGCCATGCTCTGGCGGTGTTGACCGGCCAGCCGCCGGCCGCCCTGGCGGCCACGCTGGCGAATTCCGGCCCGGTGCCGAAGGCGCCCGCCGATCTGGCCCTGGCCATCCCCGCCGAGACCCTGCGCCAGCGCGCCGACGTGCGCGCCGCCGAGCACAAGGTGGCGGCGGCCCTGGCCCAGGTGGCCCAGGCCGACGCGGCACGCAAGCCCAACTTCAAGCTGGGCGGCACCCTGGGCCTGAGCGCCCTGACCCTGGGCAGCCTCACCGGCGGCTCCTCGCTGGTTGCCTCGCTCCTGGCCGGCGTGGCGCTGCCGGTATTCGACGGCGGCGCCGGGCTGGCCCAGGTACGTGCCCAGCAGGCAGCCCTGGACCAGGCACGGATGGCCTACCAGGCCGCCGTGCTGACTGCGTTGCGGGAAGTGGAGGATGCGCTGATCGCCCTGCGCGGCGACCGCGAACGCCTGCGCTACCTGGAGAACGCCGCCGTCGCCGCCGGCAATGCTTCGAAGCTGGCGCGCGAGCGCTACGGCAGCGGCCTGGTGGACTTCCAGGTGGTGCTGGATACCCAACGTACCCAACTCAGCACTCAGGATGGCGTGGCCAGTGCCAATGCCGACCTCGGCGCCGACAACGTGCGCCTGTACAAGGCCCTGGGCGGCGGCTGGGTGTCCGGGCAGGACAGCGAGTCCCGCTCATGAAAACCCAGTTCGCCTTGGCTGATTCGACCGAGAGCGGCATGGGCGCGCTTTGCTCCCCCCTTTACCAAAGGGGGGCGGGGGGGGATTTAGCCGAGGCTGACACTGATCACCGTCCTGAAATCCCCCCTAACCCCCCTTTGGTAAAGGGGGGGATCACGGGCTCGCCATTCCAGCGAGCATTTCCCGTCGCCACGTAGAGCCATCATGAACGCAGCAACCAGCATCGCCCCCCCATCCACCGACCTGAAACAACTGCTCGACGAGCCCGCCACTTCGGTCTGGTACCGCCGCCCCGCGGTCTGGGGCGGCGCGCTGTTGCTGGCGCTGCTCATCGCCGGACTCTGGTATTGGCTGGCAATCCGCAACGCCCAGGCGGCGCCGAGCTACATCACCCAGCCGGTGACACGCGGCAACCTGACCCTGACGGTCACCGCCAACGGCACTCTGCAACCGACCCGCTCCATCAACATCGGCAGCGAACTTTCGGGGACGGTGCTGAAGGTCAACGTCGACGTCAACGACCAGGTCCGCAAGGGCCAGGTCATGGTGGAACTGGATACCGCCAAATTGCGCGACCAGATCCTGCGCTCCCACGCCACCCTGGATGCCGCCCAGGCGAAAGTGGCGCAGACCGTGGCGACGGTGCAGGAATCCCGCGCCGGCCTGGCGCGGTTCGTGGAAGTTTCGCGCCTGTCCGGCGGCAAGGTGCCGTCGAAGACCGAACTGGACACCAGCCGCGCCACCCTGGCCCGTTCCATCGCCGACGCATCCAGCGCCCGCGCCGGGGTCAACGACGCCAATGCGGCCCTGTCCACCGACACCCCCAACCTGACCAAGGCTTCCATCAGCGCGCCTTCCGACGGCGTGGTGCTGACCCGCACCGTGGATCCGGGCAACGCCGTCGCGGCGTCATTGCAGGCGGTGACCCTGTTCACCCTGGCCGAGGACCTGACGAAACTGCGCCTGTGGGTCTATGTCGACGAGGCCGATGT
>CAIXFP010000583.1 GCA_903918705.1 uncultured Pseudomonadota bacterium | reverse complement strand
GGCGGAACCGTCGGCGATGTCGTGAACGAGATCCTGGCTGGTCGGCAGTGGTCCAAGGAACTCGAGCCGATCGTGGCGCAGCTTCGCGGCGGCCTGGCCGTGCTCAACCCACCTCCGAACCAGTCTTTCCAGGCCGGGGGGAGCCTCTCCTTCCAGTTGCCCACAGCCACCTTCGTGGATGCCAGTGTGAACGCCGCCCTCACCGTGGAGGCACACCAGGCCAATGGCCAGCCCCTACCCTCCTGGCTGCACTTCAACCCGGAAACCGGCGCGTTCCAGGGCACGCCGCCCACCGACTTCCACGGCGAACTGAACATCGTGGTGGTCGCCCATGACAATGCCGGCCACGAGGCGAGCACCACCTTCAAGCTCAAGGCCGATGCCGGCCAACCGCACAGCCGTCTTGAGCATGGCCAGCCCCTGTTCGCCCTGGGCCGCCCGTCGCTCACCGACCAGCTCGCCCGCCACGGCAGCCTGCACGCCCAGGCCCAGCGCAGCGCCCTGCTGGAACACGCCGCCCGCGCCGCCCGCCTGCGTGCCGGTTGACCCCATCAAAATCACACTTCCCAGAGGAATCCCAAAAATGCACACCTTCTCCCGCACCCTCCTGGCCACCGCGCTGGGCCTGGCCCTGGCCGGCTGCGCCCTCTCCCCGGTCCCGTTCACCCAGGCCGACCGGGCCGAGCACGTCAAGGCCGACCAGGCGAGACTCGCCGCCGAGCAAGCGCCCATCACGGGCCCCCTCACCCTGGGTGACGCCGTGGCCCGCGCCTTGAAGTACAACATGGAACATCGCCTCAAGATGATGGCCAGCGCCCTGGCCGCGGACCAGGCCGATCTCGCCAAGTACGACCTGCTGCCCAAGCTGACCCTGGATGCCGGCTACAACCGGCGCGATTCCTATCCGGCCTCCTCCAGCATGTCCGTGGACACCGGCACCCAATCCCTGGTGCCCTCCACCTCCCAGGAGAAGACCCGCCAGACGGTGGACCTGGGCCTCACCTGGAACATCCTCGACTTCGGGGTGAGCTACTGGCAGGCGCAGCAGGCCGGCGACCGCGTCCTCATCGCCGAGCAGCAGCGCCGCAAAACCGCCCAGACCCTGATCCAGAATGTGCGCCAGGCCTATTGGCTGGCCGCCGGCGCCCAGCAACTGGAAGCCCGGATCGACACCCTGCTGGGGCAGATCGACAGCGCCCTGGCCGATTCCCGCAAGGCCCGTGCGGAACGCCTGAAGCCTTCCCTGGAGGCCCTGGCCTACCAGCGCTCCCTGCTGGAGCTGGTGCGCCAACTGGAACCCATCCGCAACGAGCTGGCCCAGGCCAAGCCGCGCCTGGCCAGCCTGATGAACCTGGCTCCCGGCATTGCCTTCACCCTGGCGGTCCCCGCCAAGCTGGAGACGCCCGCCCTCAGCGCCAAGGTGGACGCCCTGGAGGAACAGGCCCTGTTGAACCGGCCCGAGCTGATCGAGGCGGATTACCAGGAACGCATCGGTGTGGCCGAGACCAAGAAGGCGATGCTGCGCATCCTGCCCGGTATCGAGCTGTCCGCCGGCGCCCATCGCGACGTGAACCGCTTCCTGGTGGACAAGAACTGGGCCGACGGCGGCCTGCGCCTGACCTGGAACCTGCTGGGCCTGCTCTCGGCCAAGCAGAACATGAACGCCGCCGACCAGCAGCTGGAAATCGCCCGCGCCCAGCGCCTGGCCCTGAACATGGCGGTGCTCTCCCAGGTGCACATCGCCTACCGCGACGTCGAGGGCAAGCTGCGCGAGTACGGCATGGCCGACGAGGTGAACCAGGTGGATGCCGAGATCCACGCCGCCACCCGCGCCAGCACGGAATCCGGGGCCGACAGCCGCATGCAGTTGATCCGCGCCGAGGCCGGCAGTGCGGTGTCGGAACTGCGCAAGTGGCAGGCCTATGCCAACCTGGAACTGGCCTGGGCCCAGTTGAACAGCAGCGTCGGCGTCGACGCCATGCCGGAGAAGGTGGCCTCCCACGAATTGCCCGCCCTGGCCCAGGCCTTCAATGCCCAGGCCCAGGCCACCGCCAAGCTGGCCGCCGCTCCCCGCGCGCTACCCTGGTGGATGCCGGCCGCCTGGGCGGGACGCGATGACTGAGGAGGCGACGTGTAG
>CAIXFP010000582.1 GCA_903918705.1 uncultured Pseudomonadota bacterium | reverse complement strand
GTAGTAGACGCCGTCCTTCTGCATCACGCCGCGCGCCAGGTATTCCATGTTGACCTGGTGGACGATGCCCACGCCTGGCGGGACAACCTTAAAAGTATCAAAGGCTTGCATGCCCCACTTGAGAAACTGGTAGCGCTCCCGGTTGCGCTCGAATTCGATCTTCATGTTCTGTTCCAGAGCGTCGGGACGGCCGAACACGTCCACCTGCACCGAGTGGTCCACCACCATCTCCACCGGCGCCAGGGGTTCCACCTTCTTCGGATCGCGGCCGGCGCGTTCGGCGGCGGAGCGCATGGCGGCCAGGTCGGCCAGCAGGGGCACGCCGGTGAAGTCCTGGAGCAGGATGCGCGCCACGACGAAGGGGATTTCTTCCGTGCGCGCCGCGTTGGGTTGCCAATTGGCCAGTTCGCGCACGTGCTGCTCGGTGATCTTCAAGCCGTCGTAGTTGCGCAGCACCGATTCCAGGACGACCCGAATCGACACCGGCAATTTGGAAACGGCGCCGATGCCGGCCTTCTCCAACTGCGGCAGGGAGTAGAACGAGGCGGTGTGGCCGTTGCTGGCGGCGAAGGTCTGGCGGGTGTCGAACAGGCTGTGCATGGTAGTCATCGTGAAAGGGCAGGAGAGCGCGAATTTTAACCGGGAATATCGGGCCGCCGGGCTTGGCGAGGATCGGGAAAATGCCTGAGTAAAGTTTCCCGTGGGCGGGGCCGATATACCCGCCAGATCACCGCCACGAGCCCCTACATGTCGACCATCCCACCCACCAGCCTGCCGGAAGCCCGATACCAGGCCCTGTTCGAGCAGGCCAACGAGGGCATGCTTTTCATCGACGCGGTGAGCGGGCGCATCGCAGAGGCCAATCCCAGGCTCTGCCGCATGCTCGGCTTGACTGCCGCTGAGCTGGTGGGTCTACCCGTGTCATTTCTGCACCCCCCAGAGCAACCGTTCCAGCTCGCCGATTATCTGGACGCCGCGCACAACAAGGCTGAAGCGCCCACCCTGGATATGAGCTATTTGCGCCAGGACGGCTCGCGCTTCATCGGCGGCGTCAAATGCACTGTCCTGGAGCTTGCCGGGCGTGCCCTGGTTGCTGCCATGATTCGCGATGTCAGCGCGCGCATCCTGAGCATCCGCGCGGTGGAGGAGCAGGTCCGCCTGCGCACCCGTGAACTCGCGCAGAACGAGGCGCGTACCCGCGCCGTGTTATGGACCATGCTGGATGGCGTGGTGCACATCGATCAGCATGGGACGATACTGATGGTGAACGATGCGCTGCTCTCCATGCTGGGCTACACGGAGGAGGATTTGATCGGCGAGAACGTCAGAATTCTGACGCCGGAGCCGCATCGCGGCGCCCATGACGCTTACCTGGAACGCTACCGGGCGACGCGCGTGCCTCACATCGTGGGACACCGGCGCGAGGTCCAGGCGCAACGCAAGGATGGTTTGCTACTGCCCGTCGACCTGATGGTCAACGAGATGGTGGATGACAACGGTTCCACCTTTATCGGTCTGATCCGGGACATCAGCGAGTACAAAGCCACCCTGCACGCACTGGAGGAGACCTTGGCCCTGGCCCAGAACGCGGGGGAGTCGCGCAGCCGCTTCCTTGCCAACATGAGCCATGAGATTCGCACCCCGATCAACGCGGTGCTGGGATTTGCCCGACTCTGTCTGAACGGGGTGGAGATGCCGCCGCGTGGGAGGGATTACGTGGACAAGATCCACCAGGCGGCGGAGTCCTTGCTGGGGGTGGTGAACGACATCCTCGATTTTTCCAAGATCGAGGCGGGCAAACTGAGCATGGAGCGCATCCCGTTCTCCCTGGACGAGGTGCTGGAACGGGTCGGCAGCCTGTTCAGCCTGAAGGCGCGGGAGCAGGGACTGGAACTCTCCATCGGCGCCATGCCGGAGACTCCCTGCCAACTGATCGGCGATCCGCTGCGCCTGGGCCAGGTGCTCAACAACCTGGTGAGCAATGCGCTCAAGTTCACAGAGAAAGGTGAAGTCCACATGTTGGTGGAGCCGCTGTTCGTGCGCGAACAGGTGGCGACCCTGCTGTTCACCATCCGCGATACCGGTCTGGGCATGAACGAGTTGCAGCAGGCCTCGCTGTTCACCGCCTTCTGCCAGGCGGACAGTTCGACCACCCGCCGCTTCGGCGGTACCGGTCTCGGCCTGGCCATCGCCCGGCAACTGGTGGAGCGCATGGGGGGCAGCATCGAAGTGGAAAGCTCCCCGGGACAGGGCAGCACCTTCACCTTTTCCGCCAACTTCGGCCTGACCGAGAACGCCGCGACCCAGGGCGCAATGAGCCACGAACTCCTTGCCGGGAAACGCATCCTGGTGGTGGAGGACAACCCCATCATGCGGGTGCTGCTCACGAAAAGCCTGGCCGCCTTCGGCTGCCAGCCGGTTGCCGCCGCATCCGGTGAGGACGCGATCGCGCGGGTACGCGACGAACCCGGCCTGGCCGCCGTCCTGATGGATTGGCGCCTGCCCGGCAGGGATGGCGTGACCACGGCGCGGCAACTGCGGGAAGCGGGCTGTTCCCTTCCCATCGTCCTGGTCACGGGCGACGAGCCGGAGGCCGCGCGCACCCAGGCTGGCGAGGGCGATATTCAGGCTTTCATCGGCAAACCGGTCAGCCGTTCCCGATTGCGTGAAGTGTTGATCAACGCGCTGGCGGGCAAAGGCGAACTCCCGGCGGTCAGTGCGCCGGCTCCCGGCATGCCCAACTTGGCGGGGCGCCGCATCCTTCTGGTAGACGACAACGAGTTCAATCGCCAGGTTGCCAGCGAACTGGTGCAACTGACGGGCGCGGAGGTGACCACCGCCGAGGACGGGGAACAGGCGCTGGCCGCCTGCGAGCGGGGGCGTTTCGACCTGGTGCTGATGGACATCCAGATGCCGGTGATGGACGGTTACACGGCCGCGCGCATCCTGCGTGGGCGGCAGCCGTTCCTGCCGATCCTGGCGCTCACCGCCCATGCCATGGTGGAGGAGCGGGAAAGGGTGATCGCCGCCGGGATGAACGACATCCTCACCAAACCGATCCTGCCGCACTTGCTCTACGCGGCAATCACGCACTGGTTGCCCGATGCCGCGGCCGCGAAGGAAAACCGAAACGGCGGCGCGGCCAAACGGCCTCCCGCCAGTCCGGCGATCGCGCCCGTCGCTGGCACGGTGCTCGACGTCTCGGCCGGCATGGTGACCGCCAACGGCGATGCGGCATTTTTCGCCCGCATGCTGCGACTGTTCGAATCCAGCCCAGCCGGGAATCTGGACGCGCTGGCGGCATCGATCGAAGCAGCCGAGATCGATGCCGCCCGGCGTCAGGCCCACAGTCTCAAGGGCATGGCCGGGTCCATCGGGGCGGCCGGCTTGCAGGGCGTGATGCGCGAGTTGGAACAGGCGTTGAAAGAAGAAAATATCTCCGCCGCGATAACCTTGTTGCAAACGGCCCGCTCGGATCTTGCCGCGGTGCGGGAGGCGCTGGCGGCGTATCTGGCGCACGCCGGCCAATAACGCGGCGACCGGCACCTTCAGCCCGCGTCCGGGGCGCGCTGCCTACTCCTTCTGGGCGATGGCGTGCGCTTGCGAATTGTCAGGCGTAGCCATATCAAGCCCCGCTTGTCGCCTTTACGACAAGGGAGGACACGGCAAGCCACTGAAATATCTGGGTTTTTGCCTGGCATGGGGATTGCGACGGAGCAGTCGTCCTCCACCGCCGCAGCCCAGACCATGGCCGAGATCATCAAACGCAACAAGGCGCTTGCCGTTAATCCGCTGAAAGTCAGTCAGCCGGTGGGTGCGTCCCTGGCCTTCCTCGGGGTCCATCGGGCGGTGCCGATGCTGCATGGTTCGCAAGGCTGCACGGCCTTCGGCAAGGTGTTCTTCGTGCGCCACTTCCGCGAGCCGATTCCGCTCCAGACCACGGCCATGGACCAGGTGGCCACGGTGATGAACGCCGACGATAACGTGATCCAGGGCCTGGCCACCATTTCCGAGAAGAGCCAACCCGCGTTGATCGGCGTGCCCACCACCGGCCTGTCGGAAACCCAGGGCACCGACATCCACGGCGTGGTGAAGCAGTTCCGCGTCGCCCATCCCGAATACGACGCCATCCCGGTGGTGGCGGTGAACACCCCGGATTTCACCGGCGGCCTGGAATCGGGCTACGCCCTGGCGGTAAAGGCCATGGTGGACGTGCTGGTGCCGCCCGCCGCCCGCGTCGGCAACCGGAAAAAACAGGTCAACGTGCTGGCCGGTTCGATGCTCACGCCGGGCGATATCGAACACATCAAGGAGCTGGTGGAAGCCTTCGGCCTGCGTCCGCTGGTGTTCCCGGACATTTCCGATTCCCTCGACGGCCACCTCACCGACCAGGAATCCAGCCCCCTGACGGTGGGCGGCACGCCGGTTTCGGAAATCACCACGTTGGGCGAAGCGGCCGCCACCCTGGTG
>CAIXFP010000581.1 GCA_903918705.1 uncultured Pseudomonadota bacterium | reverse complement strand
CATAGGTCTGCGGATTCATGCCGGCGCCCATCCACTGGCTGTAGAGATTCGGGTTCATGGGCGCCATCATGGCGTTCATGGCGGCGGGATTCATCGGCGCCTGCATCCAGTTGCCATAGGTGGCCGGATTCATCATCTGCCCGCCCAGATTCATCATCTGCGGGCTCATGGGGGCCAACAGCATGTTCACGTAGGTGCTGGGGTTGATGCCCTGGCTCAGCAGGGTGTTGAAAAGCCGCGGATCCAGGCCCGCCGCCATCCATTTCATGGCGATGGAGGGATCGACGAACTGCATGTAATTCTGCATGGAGGCCGGATTCGTCATGCCGGACATCATGTGAGTCATGGTGTTGGGGTCCATGCTCCGTTGCATCAGGGCCGTGGCGAGGGCCGGATTCATCATGGCGTTGCTCCACTGGGCGAACACGGCGGGATCCTTGAAGGCGGCGGCGTTCTGGGTGGGGTCCAGCATCTTGTCGGCCCAGGCCTGGGGAGTGGCGGGCGTCGTTGCGGCCGTGGCGGCTGGGGCCGTGGCGGGAGCGGGAGTTTCGGCGGCGACGGCAAGACCGGCAAAGGCCAGTGCGGCAAACAGGACGGATATGCGGTTCATGGGCTACTCCATTGAATGAATGAGTCGTACTCGGTGGGCTGCCGGATGATCGGCAGGGGGGCCATCCTAAGCCTTTCCGTCACGTTCCGCCGTTACGGAAAAAAATAGCCTTGTGCGGCGTCAATTGCCGGTTGCCCGCTGCATCCCTCGCTGCCGTTTTCCCTACTCCGGTCATGGCTGACGTGGCGTGAAAGCCGCTGTAACCTGCGCCCACCCGCAATCCGCGGGCATTCCCTATGGAGATAAGACGCATGAGCGACCCCATCGTGGCAGGCAAGGCCCCCATCGAAGCCAATCTGGGAGCGGGTGAATACTGGTGGTGCAGTTGCGGACGCTCGCAATCCCAGCCTTTCTGCGACGGCTCCCACACCGGCACCGACTTCACCCCCACGCCGTTCAAGCTGGAAGCCCGCGCCCAGGTCTGGCTGTGCACTTGCAAACACTCGGCCAACCCGCCCTACTGCGATGGCGCCCACGAGCTGCTGGATTGATCCGCCCTGGGCCATGGATACGGCGGCACGCGAACTTCTCGACTTCTGGTATTCGGAGCGTGTCAGTCCCCACTGGTTCGCCTCCACCCCGGCCCTGGACCAGGAGATAAGGGAACGCTACGAGGGCCTCTGGCAGCGCGCCCTGGCCGGCAAACTGGATGACTGGCGGGAGTCAGTCGAAGGCGCCCTGGCCCTGGCCATCGTCCTCGATCAACTGCCCCTGAACATGTATCGCGGCCAGGCCCGTGCCTTTGCCAGTGAAAGCATGGCGGTGACGGTGGCCAAGGCGGCCATCGCACGGGGCCATGACCGCGAACTCGGCCCCGGCCGGGCGCTGTTCCTCTACATGCCGCTGATGCACAGCGAAAACCTGGCGGATCAGGACCAGTCGGTTGAACTGTTCCGCACGGCCGGCCTGGACACCCGCTACCCGGAACACCACCGCGACATCGTCCGCCGCTTCGGCCGCTTCCCCCACCGCAATGCCCTCCTCGGGCGGGCAAGCAGCCAGGCTGAACTCGCCTACCTGGCCACTCCGGAAGCCTTCAAAGGCTGAACTCATCATGAAACCTCATGCCGAATCCTGCGAACAGAACCGGGCGCCCATCCTCGCCGTCCTCCTGGAAGCCTTTGCCGACCGCAAACGGGTGCTGGAAATCGCCAGCGGCACCGGCCAGCACGCGGTCTACTTCGCCCCGGAACTGCCCCATCTCACCTGGCAGACCAGCGAACTGCCGCACAACCATGAGGGCATCCGGGCTTGGCTGGACGAGGCACGACTCCCCAATGTCCTGCCGCCCCTGGACCTGGACATCACCGCGCCAACCTGGCCCGTCAGCGGCGTGGATGCCATCTTCAACGCCAACACCGTACACATCATCGCCTGGCCGGCGGTGGAACACCTGTTCGCCGGCATCGGCCGGGTGCTGGAGCCGGGCGGCATCGTCTGCCTGTACGGGCCGTTCAATTACGGCGGCCGCTTCACCTCCGAGAGCAATGCCCGCTTCGATGTCTGGCTGAAGTCCCGCGACCCGGCCAGCGGCGTGCGCGACTTCGAAGCCATCACGGCCCTGGCGCAAGCCCAGGGACTGGACTTGCTGCGCGACGTGGCCATGCCCAGCAACAACCGCACCCTGATCTGGCAACGGCGGGTTTGAACCTCCGGCCCATCGCATCCCTCGCCGACATCCCGGCGGCGTCCTGGGATGCCCTGATGGCCGCCACCGGCGCGGGCAACCCCTTCCTCAGCCACGCCTTCCTCTTCGCCCTTGAGGAAACCGGCTGTGCCAGTCCGGAGACCGGTTGGCATACGCAATACCTCACCTTGTGGCGAGATGCATGCCTGGTGGGCGCCCTGCCCCTTTATGCCAAGAGCCATTCCTGGGGTGAATTCGTGTTCGACTGGGCCTGGGCCGAGGCCTACCAGAAACATGGCCTGCTCTATTACCCGAAGCTGGTGAGTGCCGTGCCCTTCACCCCGGTGGCCGGCGCCCGGTTGCTGGCGGCCACCCCGGAACTGCGTGCTGAACTGCTCGCCGCCGCCTTGCAATGGGCGCGGGAAACTGGCGCCTCCGGCCTGCATCTATTGTTTCCCTGCACATCCCAGGCCCAGGAAATGCAAGCCCAGGGATTGCTCTTGCGCCGGGGCGTGCAATTCCATTGGCGCAACCCCGGCCATGCCGACTTCCCGGCCTACCTGGCCGAACTGCGTCACGACAAGCGCAAGAAAATTTGTCAGGAACGCCGCCAGGTCCGGGAGGCCGGCATCGAATTCCAGGCCCTGCGGGGTGAAGAAATCACCCCGGACCACTGGCGGCACTTCCAACGCTGCTATGCGCAAACCCACCGGCAATTCAACTCGCCCCAGGCCTTCAATCTGGAATTCTTCCTGCGCATTGGCGCGGCCATGCCCGAGCATTTGCTGCTGATCGTCGCCTCGCGGGAAGGCCGTCCCATCGCCGCCGCCCTTAATTTTTACGACCAACACGCCTTGTATGGTCGCTCCTGGGGCACTCTGGAATACCACCGCGGCCTCCACTTCGAGACCTGTTACTACCAGGCCATGGAATTCTGCATCGCCCAGCGCATCCCTCTCTTCGAGGGGGGAGCCCAGGGCGAACACAAACTGGCCCGCGGCTTCCTCCCGGAGACCACGTGGTCGGCCCACTGGCTGGCGGAACCGCGCTTCTTCTCGGCCGTGGCGGATTACCTGCACCGGGAAGCTGGCGGCATCGACCACTATGTGGATGAATTGAACGAGAGCAGCCCGTTCCGAAGGCCGCCAGCTAACGATCAGGAGGGTTGACGCCGCCGCATGATGCAACGCTGTGGTAGGCCCGTCCCGGGCCAAATCCACGGCGGCCTCCGTGGAAACGTATTTTGCGGCGGGACGCCGCCCCCACAGCAAAGGGGTTACACGTAAAGGGGGCATGGCGTGATCCCGGCCTGCGGATCAACCCGTGTTGTCCATGCGCACGGGGGCTCATGGACAACACGGCGTGGGTTTGTTGGGCATGCCGCGCTTTGCCCTACGCCCGGCGCACCCTTGCATCGCCAACGAGGCACCCTTGCATAGCCATCTATGCACCCTTACTTTGATCCTACCGCACCCGTGCATTGCCATCGCTGCACCCTTGCATCGACCTCAATGCACCCTTGCATTGATCCTGCCGCACCCTTGCATTGCCCTCGATGCACCCTTGCATTGCCCTCGATGCACCCTTGCATTGCTCTCGATGCACCCTTGCATTGCTCTCGATGCACCCGTGCATTGCCCACGAGGCACCCTTGCATTGCCCACGAGGCACCCTTGCATTGCCCACGGTGCACCCTTGCATCGAGCTAAATGCGCGGGTGCATCGCGGTCTTGCCCCGGTCAAAACATAAATCTGGAAACCGCGCTTGCCAGGATGAAACGGGCCTCGAACCAGACAGTTCCGGCGTCAATGAGGACCGGAGGATTTCATCCGCTAGGTGAGTCCTTGTAGGTTGGGCAAAGCGCAGCGTGCCCAACATGGAGGCGGACAGTTG
>CAIXFP010000580.1 GCA_903918705.1 uncultured Pseudomonadota bacterium | reverse complement strand
TCTCCTCTGGCCGGCGCATCCGCAACCCTCGCCAAATCCCCCCTAACCCCCCTTTGGTAAAGGGGGGGATGGTTTTAGGGTGGGCATCAAGCCACATTGCGCGCCCCCTCGAAGAACCCCCGCGTCTCGAACACCGAATCCGCGAAGCCGACACCATCGCGGCGCAGCAGGCGTTTCAGGGCGAAATCGAACAGCAGCGGATTGTGCTCGCGCAGGGCGGCCAGGAAGGGCGTGGCCGCGTCGTCCAGCAGCTTGCGCCGCACCAGCAGGTTTAGCGAGATTAACGGCAGGATGCCGGGCAGGGGGTAATCGGAACCGTTGAGCAGGCGACCATGCCAGTCCGGACGAGCCAGCAGGGTGTCCAGCACTTCGGCACGGTTGAACTGGGTGACGGCGGAAATGTCGGCATACAGGTTCGCCGGGTGGCGATCCAGCATCCCGGCCAGGAGGGCGAAACTGGTGCGCTGATTGCCATTCTCGTCGAGGTCGCTGCCCTCCGAGGCGCAATGGGCCACCACCACTCGCACGCCTTGGTCCAGGGCGCGGCGCAGTTTCAAGGGATTGCCGTAGTCCTGGCGCGCCGTGCCGGCCACCGCCGCCTCGTGGCCGGCGTGGCTGATCAGGGGCAGGTTGTGGCGGGTCAGGGCCTTGTAGAAGGCGTCGCAGCGAAGGGAAGCCGGGTCGATGCCCATGGCCGCCGGCAGCCACTTCACCGCACGGGCCCCCGCCGCCATCGCCTGCTCCAGCGCATCCAGGGCGTCGCCGCGGTAGGGATGGATCGACGCCGCCCATTCCATGCGCGCCGGATGGGCATGGGCGATGCGCGCAGCGTAGGCGTTGGGCACGAAGAAGGCGCTGGCGTCCCGCAACGGGCGGCCCTGCTCGTCGTGGGCCCAGTCGAAGGCGAACAGCAGGATCTTGGCACCACCGGGAAAGCCTTCCATCAGGTTCTCCAGGCGGGCGACGAAGCTGGCGTCGATCCGCCCGGGAGCGTCGTGGACGCAGCCGGCATTCATGTAGAACAGCTTCTGCACGTATTGCAGCGGGTTCCACGGGCGGTCCATGTTCGGATTGGACCAGGCGCCGGAATCGGAATCCCCCACCCCCACCAGGTGGGTGTGCATGTCCCAGACCCGGGCCGGGTCGAGGCCGGCCCAGGCCCGTTGCATGAGCGGATGCTGTGCCAGTTGCGGCGGCAGTCCGGCGCGACAGGGATTGAGTAGCCCGGCCCGGGGCAGCAGGCTGTAGCCGGCCAGGCCGAGCCCGGCCAGGAGGCCGGCGCCGTTGAAGAATTGGCGGCGGTTCATGGCAGCTTCTCCCGGCCTGCTTTGTGGCGCCGGCGCCTCGCCGGCCTCGTCCATCTGATCAGCCCTACGAAAGAGCCGGCGAGGGCGCCGGCGCTACAAGAGGTCATCACGCTTCCGCCCACTGCTTCAGCGTCACGTGATCCACCTTGCCGGTGCCCAGCAGCGGCAGCGCCTCCACCACGCGAATCTCCCGC
>CAIXFP010000579.1 GCA_903918705.1 uncultured Pseudomonadota bacterium | reverse complement strand
GGAGAGCCTAAACCCCTCGCTCGAGGAACTCGCTGGCGGTTGCCGGTTGAAGGGGGTGTCCATGGATTCACGTGGCAGGTTCGTTGCACTGCGCCGGACAGGAATCGGCGCGATCGATCGGGATGCCGGGCACCCATCGGTTCTGTCGTTATCGTCAGGAACCGGATTAACTTTAGGCCTGCATTTATCCTGGATTCCTCTGTTGAACGCGTCGTGATTTTTGGGAAGCCGCTGGGATGTGGGTTTGGGTGCCGCAGAAGACGTTCACCCAATCGAAGAACCTGCGTGGCCCCCGTAGGAGCGGGCTTGCCCTGCCCTTTACCCATAAGTATCGACATCATCCGAAGTCCAATCACGAAGCGAGAGTCCTTCGCATAGCGACTGCAATTCCGAATAGCCTTGCCACATGATCTGGTGACCTGGAGGTGGGTCTTTGGCACGGCCGATGTATCCGCCGAGTCGGGCTACAAGGCGGACGGCGTCACCCAGTCGAGACGGCTTGGCGATTCTTTTTTTTTTGCGTAAGCCTGCAGCACTTCAATCTCGGGGTCGGAGAACAAGATCTCGGCAGGAAGATCCGGGCACTCTCGGCCCAGGAGCGTCATAAGCATGATTCGCCAGGCAATGACGAGATTGATGGCGATGGTGCGTTTGAGCCGCTCAGCAGTCTTGTGTTGCAGCGCCTCGATACGGCAGCCGCTTTTCAATACCCGATGCCAGTCTTCGATGCGCCAACGCAGGCAATACCAGCGCAGGCATTCCTGGGCTTGTTCTGCCGTGGTGATCTCGCAGGTTGTCAGCAGGAACCACTCCAGCGGTTGGACATCGGGCGGCGCAGACGACTCCAGGACATGGACCACCGTGAGCTCGAGGGCCTTCTTGCCGGGCAGGTGCGCCGGAGGGCGGAACTCGACCTGGCGGTAGCGCAAGTTGACGTGCGCGGCACGCTCCTCGTGGCCGGGGCGCGCCTTGCTCTTCCCGGCCCGAGCGCTCTGGCGAGGCACCTGGATGCGCAGCTGGCCTTGGACAGGGCTTTGCCTGACGGACTCGAAGAGGTTGAGTTCCTCGCCGGTGGCACGGTCATGCTTGGCGCGCACCAGCAGATCGACGTGACCGCTTTGACGCTGTTCGTCGAACAACTCGAAGAAGTCCGCCTCGCGATCCATCACGCAGATCTGGTGTGTGTCGGGCAGCGCGGCTGCCAGGTTGTTGCACTGGCGAAATCCCTCGATCCATGCGAAGGTCTTCTTCTCCTCGATCGGTATGGCCGAGGCTGCTCGACGGTCGTCCTTGTCTCTGGGCGCCGGTGCTGTGCATCGCGCCTTCAGGATCCCCAGAGGAACGCCGTCGGTGGTCACTACCAGCGTCGAATGCAAATGCAGGCCGCCGCTCTTGGTGCCCGTCTGGTTGCTGCCAATGATGCCCAGCCCCTCGCACTGGACCAGACCCGAATAGTTCACGTCAGTGCCGTCCTGGATGCAAAGCACCCTCGATTGCGCCTTCATTCTCTGCACCGTGCGACTCTGGTGAGGGGCCAGGATCGCCTCCATGGTGACCTGCGAGTCATCGGCTTGTTCGATCAGTCGGTAGTACGACTTGATGGCCGCCTTGTCGCCTTGAGCGGCACCGCAGAACGCGCGCCCTGGCATCTCGCCCAGCGTGTGGGCGAACTCGGCCAGTCGTTCGTTCGTGCGTCGGTCCCCCAGATCCGCGCCGCCAAACTCGTTGCGCGCCCATTCGTGGCCGTCCAGGCCTTCGCTGACCTCCAGCGCCAACACTTCGGGCGGCTTGGCAAGGCCCGGCATTCTGGCACGCACCTCCGGGTCGAGCTCATAGACATAGATCGCCTTGACCATCTTCGCGCTCTGCTTGAAACGGTCCTGCCGGCCACGCCCTTTGGTCTTGCCGATCTCCAGCCAGTTCGCCGCCCGGTAGCTTGTCCCGACGAAGTGCTCCGTGTCGACAAAGCTCTCCACCAGCCAGGGGCGATAACCGTACTGAGCCTCGTAATCAGCACCCACGCGCCGCAAGACCATTCCCAGGACGTGCGAGGCCAGGTTCTGGCAGCTCACCGATTCGCGGATGAGAAATCGGCTCATGCCAACCACACCGTGCAGATGCTTGCGCCGCGTAGCTGCGTCCCACCCGATCCATTGATCGCGATCGGCCAGTTGCAGCGCTGACGCCCCGAAGCCGAAGCCGCCCAGCCAGCCATGCTCGGAGCCGATCAAATAGCGCATCTGCGCACCCACCAAAGGCCCAGCGCCCTGTGGGTGCTCGCACAGCATCAACTCGTTCCACACCCGCATCAAGTCGAGGGTGTCGACGATAACCAGCGTCAGCCCAAGAACGTCTCCGGCCTGCGCCGGTACGTCGATGGGCAGCTGCACGGGTTGACCAAGACGGCGCGGGCCTCTTTCCGTAGGGCCCTGCTGGGTCACGGCTGGCAGCACGAAGTGGCCGTCTCGCTCCAACTCTCGTAGCGCCTTGATGCAGCCTCCGGTTTGGGTGCGCCGCCGAGCATCGAGGAAGCCGAAGCGTTGACACACCGACTCGGCAAGCGAGGTTCGGCTCTTATGTTCCTTCTGCGCCAATAGCTCTCGGATGACCTCGATCGAGGCCTTCTGCTTGAGCGTTCGCTTGATTTCGTTCTGTGTGTCCATGCCGAACCATAGCGGGTTCGAGTCTGGGTGTTCAGGTTTGTTACATATGGGTAATGGGCAGGGCCAGGCGGCCGTACTGGGTGCGGTGGGCCTCGTCGGAAAACACGTGTCGCGGCTGACCTGAAACTGGTTCAAATCTGACGGTGTGAAATTGGATGTTGATTGGCGTCTTCTTCGAGTCGAAGTTTTTCAGGGCTGGTGTGTTCTTCGCAGTTAGGGGTGTTCTTCAGTCTTCTTTCAAACCTGTGTAGAAGCCGCTTGGTCCACTGGTAGGGGAGAATGTCATGGGGAAGATTGACCTGCGGTTATGACACACACAGTCAGCCTTACGGCAATTACCGTGCCAGAAAACGCTCCAGTTTCTGACCGGCCAATTTGCACCGCTTTCACGCCGACGCCGACAGTCCGGCATCGATCTGTCGGAGCGATACCAGCGATTGTGGGGGAAGTCGCAAACGACAGCCATCGCAATCGTTTCTGCGTGATTTCCCCAGAGAGCCACCCCGTAGCCACCCTGCGTGAAGGCGGGCAAGGCGGGGCGGAATGATCCGGCCTGGTGCAGCGGACGCGATTGGCCGGTACGTGGCCGGATTCAGGG
>CAIXFP010000578.1 GCA_903918705.1 uncultured Pseudomonadota bacterium | reverse complement strand
CGCACACGTTCTTCACCTTGTACAGCAGGAAGGCGGCCGGGCCGTGGCTGAACAGGCCCACTTCCACGTCGGCGTCGCGCAGGCCGGTGATTTCCGCCAGGGTGGGTGCGATCCAGAACAGGGTCAGTTCATGGGCGCCGTAACGATAGACGTAGCGCACGCCCTCGTCGTAGCGCTTGAACTCGGCCGACCAGGGCTCGCCCACGGCCGGTTCCGCCGGCACGTGGTCCGGGCGCGGGAAGGTATGCGGCGCTTGCATCAGTTTTCTTCCGGCAGCAGCGAGGCCAGCATGGCCACCATGTCGGCATCGAAGTCGAAACCGGGCTCCTGACCGGGGTTGATTGACAGGCCCATGTCGGCGCCCATGCGGCGCACGATCCAGGACACTTCGGTGAGCAGGCCGCCACCGTGGCCGGGATAGCCGGCGATGAATTCCTTGGCCCGCTCCGGCGCCGAGAATGCGATCAGGACGCGATTGCCGTCCTCGTCTTCCACCACCAGGGGCCGCGCCTTGGTGGACAACTGGAAGCCGGCGATCTGGTGCTTTTCGTCCTGGATGGGAATGAATATCTGCTGGGCGATCAATTCCCGCGCGAAATTCTCGGGCTCGATCAGGCCCTCGCTCATTTGCGCGAGCAGGCGTTCTACGTCGTTGCGGGGGGATATGGCGGGCATCATGGGGGAAACCGTGCAGTGCGCTGGGCGCGGCAGGATACCATCGAGCACCGCGGTTGCGTCATGTCCGACGGCAGGCGGCCTGGATTAATGATGGAGTAAAGCAGGGCGCACGAAAAGAAAAAGCCGGGCATGCCCGGCTTATTCCGGCAAAGGAAGCGCTCACTCCGTCTTCGGTTCCAGAACGCTTGGATCGATCTTGATGGTCGCCCGTGCCTTCAAATTCTCCAGATAAGCGCGCATTTCTTCCTGGGAAAGCATGCGCCGCACGTCGCCGCGGATGCGCTTGGCCATGTCCGGTTGCGCCTGCCCCGCGGTGACCCGGTCGATGCGGTAGACGCGGTAGCCCTCGGCCGTCTCGACCCCGGTATAGGCGGGCAGTTTGGCGGTGGCGGTACGGAATATCGACTTCACCGCTTCCGCCGGCAGATTGAGGGGCTGCATGCGCGACACGGTCATGGGCGCGGACCAGGTGAGCGTCTGGCCGGCCCCGGCACTGGACAGGGCCTTCTTGCCCGCCTCGATAGCCAGGTTGCGCGCCTGGATTCCGGAGAGTTTCAGGCGGATTTCGCTGGCCACCTCGGCCAGAGGACGCTGTCCGGCGGCGCGGAAATCGATCACGCGGGCGGAAACCAGGGTATTGGGAGCCACTTCCACGGCTTCGACGTTCTGCCGTTTCTTTTCGGCATCGTCCGAGAACAAGGCATCCAGAAGATGATCGTTGCCCAAGGGGGCCGGGGCCGCCTTGCGCGCGAACCAGGGCGTTTCCTGGACCGCCAGGCCGAATTCCTTGGCGGCCGGGGCCAGGCTGTCCGGCTGTTCGTAGACCATGTTGCTGAAGCGCTCGGCCACTTCGGCGAACTTGCGTTGCGCTTCCTGCTGCCGCAGTTCCTTCAGAATGTCGCCCTTGACCACGTCGAAGCCCACCTTGGCCCCCGGCACGATGCCGTCGAGACGGATGATGTGGTAGCCGAACTGGCTCTCCACCAACTCGCTGATAGCCCCCTTCTGCATCGAGAAAACCGCGTCGGAAAAAGGCTTGACCATCATGTCGCGGGTGAAGGAACCGAGATCGCCGCCCTTCGCCCCGGAAGCCGTGTCCTGGGAATACTTGCGCGCAAGCTCGGCAAACTTGGCCGGGGATTTCCGCACTTCGGCCAGGATCTGCTCGGCCCTGGCTTTGGCCGCCGCCCGCGCCTTGGCATCGGCGCCGGCGTCGATCTTGATCAGGATGTGGCTGGCGCTGCGCCGCTCCGGTTCCTGAAAGCGCGTGGCATTGGCCTCATAGTATTTGCGCGCCTGATCGTCACTGACCTGCACCTTGGCTTCCAGCGCGGACTGGGACAGCACCAGGTACTGCACGCGCTGCATCACGGGGGTTGCGTAGTCGGTCTTGTGGGCGTCGTACTCGGCCTGCACCGCCTTGTCGTCGATAGTCACCGCCTTCAGGAAGTCCTTGCGGTCGAACACCGCTTCGTTCACCTCGCGCTGCTGCGCCAGCAGCCCGGCCAACCGCACCGCGCTGGGCATGGGCTCCACCGCGCCTTCGCCGTAGCCGATCTGGACCTGCTTGAGTAACTGGTCCTGAGCGACCATGGCGCGTAATTGCTGCTCGCTCATGCCGTTGCTGCGCAGCCAGGCTTGCAGCCGCTCGTTGGAGAACTTGCCGTTATCCTGGAACACTTCGGCCCCGGCCAGCACGTTATCGATCTGGGGTTGCAGGATCGCGAATCCGGCCTTCTGGGCCGCCTGAGACAACAGCCGGGTATTGACCATCTGGTCCATCACCTTGGCACGCAGGGCCTTGTCGTCCACCTTCGCGCCCATCTGCTTCTTGATTTCCTCACCCTGATCCTTGAGGGTTTTGATGAACTCCCGCTGGCTGATCTCACTGTCGTTGACCTTGGCGGCTGGGGGCTCCTTGCCGTTTCCCTTGAAATACCAATCCACCCCCCAAACGGCAAAGGTGAGCGCGATCAACCCCAGGATGATGCGGGCGATCCAGCCTTGGGCGTGTTCTCGAATGGCTTCTAACATGGCTTGGGCGACGGAAAATAATTCAAAAAAAAAGGCGAACGCGCGTTCGCCCTTTGCGGTCGGCGGAGTGGACAGGATGCTCAGGGCAAGTCAAACAAACCTTTTCCAATCATCGAGTTGACAACCATAACCGGAAATACTGCACACCCACAGCGGCGCGCAATCTAACACGTAGGGTTTACGCCAGGCAAGTTGCCGCAAGCCGGTCCGCGCCGGGACTCCCGGCTTCTCGCCGGAAAGGTTAGTCGGCAAGGTGGGCACATGCCTGCCGTGTTACCATCCGCACGTCCAGCGTGGGGAACGGGATTCGATGAAGGCGATGAAGGCGAGCAGAAATGAAAAAAGCCGGCGTTGTTCAGAACAAGCCGGCTTTTTGTTTGTCTTGGTGCCCAGAAGAGGACTCGAACCTCCACGCCCTTGCGAGCGCTAGGACCTGAACCTAGTGCGTCTACCAATTCCGCCATCTGGGCCAAGAAGCCGCGCATTCTACTGACCAAAACTTTTATGTCAACGAAAAAAACACCTGCCGAAGCAACAAGGAATCCCCCCGCCAAAGCGGAACGCTCACGAGCGAAAAAGCCCACTCCCGAATCCGTCACTGCGGCGCCCGCGAAGCCACCCCGGCGCAACCGCAACGCGCTGCGCTGGCAGGATCCGTTCCTGGAGCGGGAACGGGCCAAATATGGCCACGCCATGCCCAGCCGGGAATACATCCTGCAACTGGTGACCGAAGCCACCGGGCCGGTGGATGTGGATGAACTGGCCCTGCGACTGGGACTGGAGGCGGAGGAAATGGACGCTTTCATGATCCGCCTGCGCGCCATGCAGCGCGATGCGCAGATCATGATCAACCGGCGCGGCGCCCTGTGCCTGCCGGAGAAAATCGAGGTGAAGAGCGGCCGCGTCGAGGGCCATGCCGACGGTTACGGCTTCTTCGTCCCGGACGACAAGTCGGGCGACATGTTCCTGCAGGAGAAGGAGATGCGCGGCGTCCTCCACGGCGACCGCGTGCTGGTGCAGGAGCACGGTCTGGACCGGCGCGGGCGCAAGGAAGGCAAGGTGGTGGAGATACTGGAACGCGCCAACGCCACCCTGGTGGGGCGCTTGTACCGGGAACGCGGCTACCAGTGGGTGGTGGCGGAGAACAAGAAGATCAGCCAGGACATCCTGGTGCCCAACCACGAAGACCTGGGTGCTTCCAACGGCAACGTGGTGATGGTGGAAATCGTCGAGCAACCCACCCGGCACGCCCCACCGGTGGGCAAGGTGATCAAGATCCTGGGCAACTATGCCGACCCCGGCATGGAAATCGAGATCGCCCTGCGCAAGCACGACCTGCCCCATGAATTCCCCGCCGAGGTGGTGGCCCAGGCCAGGAAACTGCCCAAGGGCGTGGTGAAGAAAGACCTGGGCAACGGCCGCGAGGACATCCGCGACCTGCCTCTGGTGACCATCGATGGCGAGGATGCCCGCGACTTCGACGATGCCGTGCACTGCCAGCCGGAAGGGCGCGGATTCCGCCTGTGGGTGGCCATCGCCGACGTATCCCATTACGTGCAACCGGGCTCCGCCCTGGACAAGGAAGCCCTCAACCGCGGCAACTCGGTGTATTTTCCGCGCCGGGTGATCCCCATGCTGCCGGAGGAGCTGTCCAATGGCCTGTGTTCGCTCAACCCCGAGGTGGACCGCCTGTGCATGGTGTGCGAGATGGAGATTTCCAGTTTCGGCAACATCAAGAAGCACCGCTTCTATCCCGGGGTGATGCACTCCAAGGCGCGCCTGACCTACAACCAGGTCTGGGACTGGCTGGAAGCGGGCCGCGCGCCGGAAGGCAAGGAATGGGTGATGCCGCATCTGCAGAACCTGTACAAACTGTTCAAGGTGCTGCTGAAGGCCCGCGGCAAGCGGGGCGCCATCGACTTCGAGACGGTGGAGACCAAGATGTTGTTCGACGAGCACGACAAGATCGAGCGCATCGTCGCCACCACCCGCAACGACGCCCACCGCCTGATCGAGGAATGCATGCTGGCGGCCAACGTGTGTGCCTCGGAATTCCTGGCCAAGCGCAAGCACGCCGCCCTGTACCGGGTGCACGAAGGCCCGACGCCGGAGAAGCTGAAGGCGCTGCAGGAATTCCTTGCCGAATTCGGCTTCTTCATCACCGGCGGCGACGACCCCCACGCCAAGGACTACGCCGACCTGCTGGCCAAATTGAAGGGCCGCCCGGACGAGCAACTGCTCCAGACCGTGCTGCTGCGTTCCTTGCGCCAGGCGGTATACAGCCCGGAGAACGCCGGCCACTTCG
>CAIXFP010000577.1 GCA_903918705.1 uncultured Pseudomonadota bacterium | reverse complement strand
CGAAGTGGCGACCGAGGTTGAGGAGGGTGGCTTGGCGGACGCGGTCGCCTTCGCGCCGACTCTCGACCAGGCGGTAGGTGTGGTAGGCCTCACCGGAACCGGTGCGGCGGGTGGTGGTACGGCGGATGAACATGCGCCAAGGATAGCGCGAGTCAAGGGGTTTGGAGTGCCGGGCATCAATTAGTATGGCACTACAATTCGCGTTCCCCTTCCTGGTTACGGTAAATCAATGGGTTACGACAGAATGTAGAGGCTGAATCCGCGAAAATGCAGGGGAATCGGGGGGCGGGTGTTAAAGATGGGTTAGGGAAACCCCAGGGCTCGCGGAGATATAACCATCCCCAGGTTGACGCGGGAAAATGCCGGCAATTATAGTGCGGCCCATGCAGGCCGAAATGGACGCTCTCGAAAGCAAAATCGCGCAGATTCTCGAACGCTATCAAAGTATGCGTGAAGAGAACCTTCGCCTGCGCCAGCAACTGGTCGCCATGGAAAACAGCAACAAACATCTCAACGAGCGTCTGGGTGAAGCCCGTACTCGCATCGAATCGCTGCTCGCCAGGATGCCGGACTAGGATGGCCACCCCGACCAACGTCAGTCTCGACGTCGCCATCATGGGACGGGAATTCCGGGTCGCCTGCCCGGAGGAAGAGCGGGAAAGCCTGCTCCAGGCGGTTAACTTCCTCGACCGCAAGATGCGCGAGATTCGCGACCAGGGCAAAGTGATTGGCCTGGAACGCATCGCCATCATGGCAGCCCTCAACATCACCCACGACTATCTGGCGTCCAAGCCCATCGATCCGGATGACCGTGGCCACCGCGAGCGCCTCGGCAAGATGTCCCACCTGCTTGATCAGGCGCTGGCCCAGCAAGATAATCTGTTTTGAACGGGCGGCGGCTACGCCCACTGATCAATCTCCCTGCTGCGTTCGCGAAGGTTGCGCATTCTTTGAACCGATAAGCGTAAGCGACGGTCGCGGCGGTCAAATCTGCCGTTGTGCGTCTGGCTAGACCAGATGCCTGAAGCAGATGCGTTGCGGCCACTCTTGGACCCCTGGGTTCAGGAAAGCAATCTGGACGGCGCAAGCGGGGAGACCCCTACACTCGTATATGCCCGATACCCCCGACTCCACGGATAAGGCCGCTATGCGCAGACAGATGCGCGCGCTACGCAAGGCTATCGGAGCAACGCAGCGCAAAGCCGCGGCGCGGGCGTTGGTCAGGCTGGCGCTGCGCTACCACCTGTTGGGCAAAGGCCGCCGTGTCGGACTGTATATCCCGGCTGGCAGCGAGATCGATGTCTTGCCACTGCTGGAGCGGACTCTCTTGATCCGCGCGCAGTGTTACCTGCCTGTTGTGCCTCGACGCGGGGGTAAAAGGATGTGGTTTTCCCAGATGGGAGACAGTCCCGGATGGGCGCTAAATCGCTACGGAATCCCGGAATACAGACATCCTTTGGCAGTTCAGGTGCGGGCGCGGCGACTAGATGTGCTGTTCATGCCCTTGCTCGGCTTCGACGGGCGCGGCTACCGACTGGGCATGGGGGGGGGCTACTACGACGCCAGCCTGGCGTATCTTGGGCGCTTGCGCCACTGGCGGCGACCCTGGGTGGTGGGGACGGCTTTTTCGGTGCAGGAGGTGGCGCGGGTGATAAATGACCCGTGGGACATTCCTCTCGATGCGATCCTGACCGAACGGGAATATCGGGTGTTCCGCCCTGCTCGTGAAGCCTGAGATCCGGGATCAGTACCGGTTGTTGTTGTCCAACCTGGGATCGCGGGCCGGCAGCTGCATCCAGGCTTGCGCTGGAGCGGCATGGCTGGCGGATCCACTCGCCGCGCCCGGCGGCGCGCTGTTCAAATCCGGTGATGATGGGAGGGCGCTCGCGAGTTCGCCTACATAATTCGCCCAGCGCAAATATTTCTTGGGGTCGAACATGTGCTGAAACACCGCCTGGTAAAGCCTGGGATCCATGCCCGCCGCCACCCAGCGCATGAATACCTCGGGATCGACGAACTCCGACCAGTTGCGCGCGGTGGCGGGATCCGCCAGCCGACTAAAAGTGCGTGGGAGGGTGCCGGGGTCCAGGGCCATGGTCGCCAGGGCCGTCATGAAGCGCGGTTCGGTCACCGCATCCAGCCATTCGGCGAGTAGTTGCGGTTGTTTTACCACCAAGCCGTTGCGGGTCGGGTCGGTCATGCGTGCCAACCATTCGTTCGGCGACGCGGGGATGCCCATTTCTCGGTTACCGCCATGCAGCGCGGACATATCCAGACGTTCG
>CAIXFP010000576.1 GCA_903918705.1 uncultured Pseudomonadota bacterium | reverse complement strand
GCGATGGCCAGGCGCGACTGGGTGCCACGCAAGGCGATGTAGTCCAGGGCCACCTCGGCGGCGATGGATACTCTTACGTCGCCCAGGCTGGCGGCGCTGGCCGCGGCCGCGGCCTCGCTGGCTTGCAGCGCGCTGCGGTTGACGCCGAAGAGATCCATCTCCCAACTCGCGTCGAGGCCCACCTGGAAGTTGTTGGCGGCGGGGAGGCCCCCGGATTTGCCACGCTGGGCCGAAGCCGATGCCCCGACCGCGGGCAGCAGGCCGGCCGCCGCGACGTCGCGCAGGGCGCGCGCCTGACGCAGCGCAGCCTGGGCGCTGATGACGCTGGTATTGGCCCGCAACGCCTGGTCGACCAGGCTGGCGAGGAGCGGGTCGTCGAAGCGCAGCCACCATTGCGCCAGGGAAGAAGCGACCGCGCGAGACGCCTCGGCATCGGACCAGGCGGCCGGTATTGCCACCGCCTTGGGGGGCACATCCCGCGGCGCCACCCCCGCGCAGCCGGCCAGGAGCAGCAGGATGGCGGCGAGGGTCGGGTGTGGGCGAGCCCCTTGGCGGCAGCAGGTTGGGGGGGAACCAGCCGGTTGCGGAGAGAAATGAGTCATTTGGGTTTCGGGTCGGTCATGGCGGAGGTCCAGCGATGCGATGGACGTTCCATAGATACGCCGACATCACGGCGGCGGTCTGTTCGGCAACGCACCCTGCGTGCGCTGGCGAACGGAGCCACGGCGGAACTTGTGGCAACTTGGCTGCCTGCCTGTGTCCTGAAGGAGTCCATCATGTCCATTCGATTTCTTGCCGCGCTGGCGGCTGCAACCCTTATTCTTTTTTCTGGTTCCCTGCGGGCCGACGCACCAAACGCCAATACCGAGATGACACAACTCCAAATCCTGCTGGCGGCAATCAACTCGGAACTCAAGTCCGATCTCGATCAGCTGCTGGTACTGCAGGAGGCCATCAAGGCGAACGCGCGGCCGCCGCTGGAAGCCCAGGGACGCTCGCCGGATCCCGTTTCTTTCGATGCGGTGGCCGCCACACAACGCCTGGCGATCCAGCGCGAGACCGCGCTGAACACCCGCATTGACGCGCTGCTGGCACGCAGCGCGGCCCTCGATGCGAAAAAAGCGCCGATCCTGGAACGCATGCGGGAAATCAGCCTGTCGTTGCGGCGCTGAGCGCGAGTTCGCAAATCAGCCGCCTTGGTGCGCTGCCGAACTGAATCGTGGCGGCGCTCGGCGCAACGTTGGCGCATCGGTCGGCGCGCTTCTTCGAAGCGCTACCTGACCGACATCGCCGTAATGATTCGAGGAGAACACCATGACATTGGGAACCATCCTGTTGATCGTTTTGATATTGATGCTGATCGGCGCCTTTCCAAGCTGGCCCCACAGCAGGAGCTGGGGTTATGGACCCAGTGGCGGCTTGGGGCTGCTGCTGGTCATCGTCGTCGTGCTGCTGGTGATGGGCCGGCTGTGAGGGGGAAGGCTGGACGTTGCAGAAGCGGCGCCGGCCTGGGGCAGCCGTTTCAGTCCGATGCCCGTTCCAGCACCAGCGGATCCTTGTGGGTCACGCTACCCGCGCTGATGCGCATGGTGACCCGCCGAGCCGCGCCCATTCGGAACCCCGCGGCCACCCTGGCGAATACCAGGCAGCCCGCCGCGAGCGACGCGCCAAAAACGAAATGGACGACCAGGGTGGTCCAGTCGCGCGTCACCGCGAACCAGGGGAACAGCGCGGTGAATCCGTAAAGATTGACTACATAGAGCGCCAGCCCAAAGAGGGCGCCGGTAACCAGCAGCGGCCCGCTGGTCTGGCGGCTGACCAGGTAGGCGGGAACCACAGCGTAGACCATGGCGAGGGCAAGGTGGATCAGCGTCGCCAGCGGCAGGACGAGCCACGCCGAGGTGATTCGCGGCGGCAGGGCGCCAGGTCCCAGGGCCAGGGCGGCGGTCAGGTTTGCATCCCGCATCAGGGTTTCCAGCAGCGGTATGCCCGCCAGCAGCGACAAGAACAGTTGCACCAGGGCGGCGATGGCACCCGCGGCGAGGCCGGACACCAGGATCATCGCCGGATCGATCCCTCTCCAGTGCCGCCGCCAGCGCACCCGCGCCGGCCGTTTTTGGGCGGTTTTCGCCATCAGATCGAAGCTTTTCTGGCTCAGCAGGGGCCGCTCGAGCAGGCGTGCCAGGCCCTTCGCACCCCGCGCCATGATTTGCTCGTGCTGGTAGATGAATAGGGGACGGGCCAGCGGCGCAATCAGGTTCATCCAGCAACGGGTGCTACGCACATACCACTCGCAGCGCACGATGCTCACCGCTCCCTTGCGTGCGAAATACCAGCGGCCGACGCCTTCCAGGTCACCCCGGGCGAGGCCCTCGATGGCCACCAATTCTTCGATACGGGTGGCACACACGTCGAATACCAGGCGGTAGGGCAGTCGTCCCTGCCAGGAATAACGCGAGACGCTATCGATGCCATCGCTGTCGCCGGGGGCCAGCAGTTCCACCTTCCTGATCCCCTGCCACCAGCCCGGCCAGTTCGGGGAATCGTGGATGGCTGCGTAAACCGCCTCCAGGGGCGCGTCAATGCGCCAGATGGTCAGCAATCGGTATTCCACGAATCGAGCCTCGGTGAGCTGCGAAATTGAATCCGGTGAGGCCTGCGCGGGGCGGGGCCACACCTGCAATGCCCGGATCAGACATCAGTCTTGCGACGGTCGTCCCGGTTCTGGGCTTCGAACTCCTTGATCTGCCGCTCCACCTCATCCTTGGCAAGGCCGTAGTGTTCCTGGATCTTGCCCGCCAGTTCCACGCGCTTGCCTGCGATCAGGTCGAGTTGGTCGTCGCTGAGCCTGCCCCACTGTGACTTCACCTTGCCGCGGAATTGTTTCCAGTTGCCTTCGACGATATCCCAGTTCATATCCAACTCCTTTTCGCTCGAATCCGAACGGCGGGTGCCGCTCGACCATCCGATCCGAAGCCAGATTGCACCCGGGGATGGGCCCGGTCTGTACGCCGGGGCACAGAGCCAGACAGGCTGACGCCCTCAGGCCTTCCTGACCCGCGAAGGCCAGGTTGAAACCAGTTTGCCGGAGGGATGGGGGGCCGGGTCCGCAGAGCTCGTGTCCCCCCCGTTCCCGGAGCCACATCCGGACAGGACGGGGGGCAGGAACGGCGCGCCGCCCAGTGCGGTTTGCAGAACGACTCATCGCGCCGGGGAGTCTTCGGATTCACTATCCCAGGCGCTGTGTTCAGCGCCCTGGATCATGTCCGTCAACTCGCCGTACTTCTCGCCGTCGGGCTGATCATCATCGGGTAGGGACCATTGTTCTCTCACCTGGCCCTTGAACCGCTGCCAGGTGCCGTCGATGCCATTCCAGTTCATTTGCAACTCCTTGGCCACGCAACCCGGACAAGGCCAGCGCCGTTTCATGCCTGTTCAGGTTGAGCAGCAAGACTGCCCGCATGGACCACGGCTGTCGGTGCGTTGACAGACAGAGTGCGGCAATGGCGCAGTGGGGACCGCACCACGAAAAACGGCCCCGCGGGGCCGTCGTGTCCCCTGGCAGGGAAGTCTATTCGCGCGGTTCGCCGCGCTCGTTGACGGTGACGGTGGGGCCGGGGGGCGCGCTCAACTGCACGAAGTGTTGCTGCCCCTCGAACACGTAGGTGACGTCCCAGAATTCCGGCCGGGCGTTGCTGGGCACATTGGCGCAACGCTGCACTTCATGGTTGACGACGCGGTCGCCATGACCGCCCGCATTGGCGCCCACCGCGGCGCCGGCCACCGCGCCACCCGCCGTGGCGAGATCGCGTCCGCTGCCGCCGCCCACCTGGTGGCCGAGGATGCCGCCGATCAGGGCGCCGACGATGGCGCCGGGAACCTTGTCGTGATGCTCGGTGACCTGTTCGTTCTCGATCCAGCAGCGCTGCTCGGGCGGGCCCACCACGGCGTGGACCGCGACCACGCTGGCCTCGTACAGCCGTTCATTGTGGCGGCGGCGCCAGTCGTGACGGTCTTCATTGCTGGCCACCTGCTGGGGCAGGTAGGGATTGACGTCGTAGCGGGCATCGCCGCCCATGGTGCGCACCGAGGAGATGCGGTCGTTCAGGCCCATGGCGGCCAGGGACGGGTAGTTGCCCGGACGTAGGACGACGCAGCGGCCGTTGAACTGGGCGTCGTCGCAGACCTGCCACGGCTCGCGCTCGATCAAGGCCGATGAGGCGCGATCATTGAAGCCGAAACGGCCAAGGTCGCTGACCTTCTCGACCGCGATGAAGCGACGGCCGGTATAGCCTTCGTTTTCGTAGAAGGTGGCCTGGGCGGCCGCCTGGGTGGCGAGGGTCACAGCGGCCAGCGCCAGGGCGTTTCTCAAGATTGTTTTCATTCCTATCTCCTGGATGAAGTTGCCCGGCCAGGACCGCCGCACGGAACAGATCGCTCACGCTGCCGGCCCTGGCCGCAGGCTTCCTGAAATCCAGAAAACCACGCAACCGGACGCCCAATATGCGGTGCCCTCGCCGCTCGGTCTGTGCGGGTACGAACATAGTGACGCCCGGTTTACTCCCTGGATATTCGACAGGGATTCACATCGGCAACGTGCGCTCGCGAACAGACCGCACGCGGCCTGGCCCGTAGCTTGAGGGTTCACTTCGAGGAGCCGTCCATGCGTGAGGCCACCATTTTGCTGTGCGATCCGGCCCGGTTGCACAGAACCGAGGCCCTGGCATGAACCTGAGCCTCTACCGCACCGGCTTCGTGCTCGTCGTCGCCTCGCTCTGTGCGTTGGCCCTGTACTGGATCCTGGCGCCCTTCTGGGGCGCGCTGGCCTGGGGCATCTGCCTGGCCTTCCTGCTGGCGCCGGTGCAGGGCTGGCTCACCCTCCGGCTGAAAGGCCGCGCCGGCCTGGCGGCGGCTATCCTCACCGTGCTGGTGCCGATCATCCTCGCAGGCCCGTTGGTCAGCCTGGGAGCCGCCTTCCTGACCCAGGCGGCAGGCCTCGCCCACACCCTGCAGCAACAGTCGCTACGCTTCGATAGCACCCTGCTGGCGCAACTGGAGCGCTATCCCCTGATCGGCAGCCTGGCCGAGTGGCTGCGCCAGAATCTCACCGCGACCAGCGAACAGCTCCAGGGCTGGCTCTCCAGCGCCGCCCAGATGCTGCTGCAAGCCCTGGCCAGCAGTGGTGGCAGCTTCCTGCTCAGCGCCCTGGGCACTCTCGTCCACTTCTTCTTGATGCTGTTCCTGCTGTTCTTCCTGCTGCGCGACGGCCGCCGCCTGCTGGCCCACGCGGTGCGCATGGTGCCGCTGGCAGACCCGCGACGGGCAGAACTGTTCAAGCTGGTGGGCGACACCACCCGTGCCGTGGTCTACGGCACCGGCCTCACCGCCCTGGCCCAGGGAGCGCTGGTGGGCATCGGCTTCGCCATCGCCGGCCTGCCCTCCGCAGTGGTGTTCGGGGTGCTGGCGGCGTTGACGGCGCTCCTGCCGGTGGGCGGCGCGGCCCTGGTCTGGCTGCCGGCGGTGCTCTACTTCCTCGCTAGCGGGCAATGGGGCTGGGCGAGCTTCATGTTGACCTGGGGTATGGGCGTGTCGGTCACCGACAACCTGCTGCGGCCTCTGCTGATTTCCAGCCAGGCACCGGTGTCGGTACTCACCGTGTTCGTCGGCGTGATCGGCGGCCTTTCGGCCTTCGGCATGATCGGCGTGATCGCCGGACCGGTGTTGCTGACGGTCATCGCCGCCCTGCTGCGTTTCCTCGACGAGACGCTGGCGCGGCCGCCGTGACCTGTGTCCCGGGCTGTGTGCGCCGGCGAACAGAGCGGTGCCTGGAGCGGCCGGATCATCCGCATTCCAACCACGTTGAAAAAGGTCAGACCATGACAATCAAACTCGCTACCGCCTGCTTCCTGCTCGCCGCCGTGCTCGCCCCCGTGGCGGCTCAGGCCGAGGACCAGGACGCCGACCGCAGCCACCCCATCACCTTCGTCAAGAACTCGGTCATCACCACCAGGATCAAGGCCAATCTGGCCGACGCGAAGATGAGCAGCCTGCTGCATATCCGGGTCGATACCGACCGCAAGGGCGCGGTGGTGCTGAAAGGCAAGGTCAAGACTCAGGAAGAAGCGGACAAGGCGGTCGAAATTGCGCGCGGGACTGAAGGCGTGACCTCGGTCGAGAGCCATCTCAAAGTCCGCAAGGACGATTGATCGCGAATCAGGGGTAATTCACGCCCGTTCATGAGCCCGCGCGCCGGCCGCGATACCGCAAGGATCGCGGCCGCTTTCATTTGCAGGGCTATGTGCCCTGGCGAACAGAACCGCGCCGGTAGATAGGGAAAGATGGCCGCTCGAAAGGATCGCCCTGGCAACGCCGGGACGTGACCGCCGAACACCCGAATCCACCTGGAGAACACCCATGAAACTGAACGGCAATACATTCACCACCACCGCTGGCCGCCTGGTCGCGGCGGCCGCCCTGGTCACCACCCTGGCATTCACGCCCGGGACGACTTTCGCTGCCGACATGACCCGGCACACGGACCGCGCCGAAATGCGCATCAAGGACATGCACGCAAAACTTGCGATCACCCCGGCCCAGGAAGAACTCTGGGGCAAGGTCGCCCAGGTCATGCGCGACAACGCGACAACCGTGGATACCCTGACCCAGGCCCGGGTCGACCATGCCAAGGACATGAACGCGGTAGACGATCTCAAATCCTACGGTGAAATCACCGATGCCCATGCCAACGGCATCAAGAAGCTGACCACGGAATTCACCGCGCTTTATGCCGCCATGTCCGACGAGCAGAAGAAGGATGCGGATGCCTTGTTCAAGAACGGTCCCGCCAAGCACGGCCACGCCAAGCATCATCACATCGCGTCGACCAGCAAATAACCCCGGAACGCCCGCGCAGGAACCGTGCAAGCATTTCCTCGGTTCGTAATCGCACCAGGCATTCCTGGAAAGGAAACTCATCATGACAAATTCAATTCGCCCGACCCGTATCTTCCGGTCAACCGGCAGCAAGGCCGTGCTGACCCTCGCATGCGCGGCTTTGCTCAGCGGCATGGCCATGACGCCTGCTTGCGCCGATGACAATCATGGCCATGGCGCGCGGCAGGAGCATCGCGACAAGCATGACCGGCATGGCTATCACCCGGGCTACGGCTACCAGCCGCCCTATACCTATGCCCAGCCGGTCTACGTGCCACCGCCGGTCTACTACGAACCGCAACAATCGCCCGGGATCAGCCTGTTCTTCCCGCTCGATTTCCGCCGCTGACCTGCATCGGACTTGCCAGACCCAAGGCCAGCGCTCACCCGCTGGCCTTGGGCTTGTCTGCCTGGCGCAATCTATGCACGACCCATGGAGCCTGAACAGCCATGAACACCCCCCTCAGCCGCCGACACCCCTTCACCGCCGGGATGCGCGCAGCCACCCTCGCCTGCGGTCTGCTCATGCCGCTGAGTGTACTGGCGGAACTCTCCGATGACACCCTGCTGGGCCCGGGCCTGCGCACGCGCCCAGCCTACGACGGCTCGGCCTCGCAACGGGTGGAAGGGGTTCCGGTGATCCGCTACCTGGGCCAGCCCTGGTTCGCGCGCTCCACCCAGGGCGTGCTCGAAGGCGGTCTGCGCAGGGAGATCTCCCCAGGACTTCATGCCGGCGTACAACTGGCCTACGAGCCGGGGCGTGAACCGGGCGAATCCAGCTTTCTCGGGAATCACAATGTCGCCGCGATCGACTCCGGCGCGTCCTATGGCGCCCACATCGAATGGAATCACCAGTTCGGCCCCATGCCCGTCACCCTGCTCGCGCGCATGCGCCAGCACACCGATTCAGGGCGCGGCGCCCAGGCCGACCTCCGCGCCAGCGCCGGGGTCTATCGGGGTGGACACCTCGGTATCGGCGTCTTCCTGCAGTCGATCTGGGCGAACGCGAAGTCGGTCGACTCGTTCTACGGCATCACACCGGTCCAGTCCGTCGCCACGGGGCTATCGGCGTACAACGCGGGTGGCGGCTGGTTGTCGTCGAGCCTGGGCTTGCTCGGCTCCCTCGACCTGAGCCATGACTGGATCGCGGTGGGCAGCATGGAGTCACGACGCCTGCGCGGCGACGCCGCGCATAGTCCGCTGGCCGAGCAGGGGACGAATTTTTATGCG